>NZ_JBJJLO010000121.1:0-19449 GCF_046230915.1 Pseudomonas sp. KCJK8993 | reverse complement strand
AACGACTCCAGGCCACGCCCGGCGCCCTGGAAAGCCTGCATCACCTGGAACGACAAGGCATACCCTGTGCCTGGCTGGAACAGCTACCTGCCACCAGCACTCGCCAATTGGCCGCCATCCTGCCGGAATGGATCGAGCCGGCTCCTGCAACCACCACACCCTGGCCCGCTCCCGACGCTTGCTGGCAGGCCTTGATGGCACTCAAGGTCAAGGGCCTGGACGGTTGCGTGCTGGTGAGCGGAGAACCGACTTTGCTGCAATCGGGGCTCAATGCCGGCCTGTGGACCATCGGCCTGGCGTCCTGCGGCTCGCTGTGCGGCATGTCTCCCAGCGAGTGGCAGGCCCTGAGCCAGCAGGAGCGCGAGCTCAAGCGCGGCAAGGCGACGGTGCAACTGTTCGGCCTGGGGGTACACTCGGTGATCGACCACCTGGGTGAACTGACCACCTGCCTGGAAGACATCGGGCTGCGAAGGCTCAAGGGGGAAAAACCCTGAAATACGCCTGTTGATCAAGATCATGCACGGCGCTTGCGGGTGGATTAATCTAAATCCTGTGGGCATGGACCTTTGCCTTTGGCACGCGGTCCATCCCTCTGCCTATCAATGAAGGGAGAACGCCATGCCTGCCCGCGAACTGCAACAACAACTCGATACCCTGCGCGAGCAATTGGAACAGAACCCGCCGCTGTCGCCGGCCGAACGCGAGAACCTGCAAGCACTGATGCAGCAGATCGAGCTGCAGCTCCAGCTGGAGAACAGCACCCACGACACCAGCCTCGCCGATGGTGTCAACCTGGCGGTCGAGCGCTTCGAACTGGAGCACCCGGCCATCGCCGGAACCCTGCGCAATATCGTCCAGACCCTGGGCAACATCGGCATCTGATCGACCTTCGACGCCCCTCCAAATGCAAAGCCCCGCCATGAGAGCGGGGCTTTGGCTTATTGGCGCACCAACCGGTGATTGGCGAAGTCCGCCGTTTCGGTACTGCGGTAAGGGTTGATGTCCAACCCGCCGCGGCGCACGTAGCGCGCGTAGACAGTGAGCTTCTCCGGCTGGAGCAGGCGCTGCAGGTCGAGGAAGATCCGCTCCACGCACTGCTCATGGAAGTCCGAGTGCTGGCGGAAGCTCACCAGGTAAGCCAGCAGGCTGGCGTGATCCAGGGCCGCACCACGGTATTGCACCACCACGCTGCCCCAGTCCGGCTGGCTGGTCACCGGGCAGTTGGACTTGAGCAGATGGCTGTGCAAACTCTCCTCCACCACCCGCGAGCTGTCGCAGCGCAGCAGCTCGGGACGCGGGTGCTCGTAGCTGTCGACGCTGATATCCAGATCGTCGATGCACACGCCCGGCAGCGCCACCAGGCCTTGCGCCTCGACTTCCCCAAGGCTGCGGACATGCACCGTCACCGGCTTGCCCGCAGCGGCCGAAAGGTCCTTGCGCAAGGTCGCCTCGAGCGTGGCCCGATCGGCGAACGGCGTCTGGTTCAGCGAGTTGAGGTAGAGCTTGAAGGACTTGGACTCGATGATGTTCGGTGAATCGGCGGGAATGCTGAACTCGCCGATGGCCACCACCGGCTTGCCCGAAGGCAGCAACCAGGACAGCTCGAAGCAGTTCCAGAAATCCACGCCCTGGTAGGGCAGGGTCTCGGCGCTCAAGCCCAGCTCGGCCCATTTCGCCGCCCGGGGAATGGGGAACAGCAACGATGGCGTGTAGGTGGAGATGTATTCACTGGACTTGCCCAGCGGCGAATGTTCGGCTGCGGGATGCATGGCGGAAACCTGACTGAAGAATCAGCGGATTCTAACAGCCTTTGCTCCCGCCTTTGAGCCCCGACCGCTATGGACTGACCGTCAGCTTGCCGACCATCCCGGCCTGGTAGTGCCCGGGAACATTGCAGGCGAACTCCAGGCTGCCGCCTTTGCTGAAGGTCCAGGTCAGTTCGGCCTGCTTGCCCGGTTCCACCAGCACGCTATTGGGATCGTCGTGCTGCATGCCCTGGGCCATGCCGGGCATGGAGCCATGTCCCATCGAGGCATGGTCCATCGAGCCGTGCTCCATGGCCTTCATGCCGGTGGGGGTCAGCATGCCGCTCTGCTGCATCTGCAGCATTTCCTGCTGGTGCCGGGCATGCATCGCCGCGTCCCCCAGGTTGAACTCATGCAATAGCTGGCCCTTGTTGATCAGCACGAAACGCACAGTCTCGCCGGCCTTGACCTCCAGCGCCTTGGGGCTGAAGGTCATGTCCCCCATCACCACCTCGACACTGCGCGTGGCCTTGGCCGCCGCGGCCGGCTGGCCGAAATCATAGGACGTGGCCGGCGACGCCCAGAGCGGCGCCCCCACCAGCATCAGGCAGGCACCGAGCACGGAACGGCTTTGCAACAACAACTTTTGCAGATTCATCATCAAACCCCGACAAGAACACAATTGAGCCTGTGCCACACTCTAGGGCCGGACCGCTGCCAGCCAGCTGACAAGTAGATTACAACTTTGTCAGCTTCACCTGCGCAGCGCCCCTGCAAGGTATAAAGCCCCGGTTCCATATGCCAAGAGTCCCGCCATGAAGTTATTGATCGTCGAAGACCAACCCAAGACCGGCCACTACCTGCGCCAGGGCCTGAGCGAGGCCGGCTTCAATACCGAGCTGGTGGCCGACGGCAATACCGGCCAGCACCTGGCGCTGACCGGCGACTACGCACTGTTGATTCTCGATGTGATGCTTCCCGGCCGTAGCGGCTGGCAGATCCTGCAAGCGGTGCGGGCAGCCGGGCTGGAGATGCCGGTGCTGTTCCTCACCGCCCGCGACGCGGTGGAAGACCGGGTACATGGCCTGGAACTGGGCGCCGACGACTACCTGGTCAAGCCCTTCGCCTTCTCCGAGTTGCTGGCCCGGGTTCGCAGCCTGCTGCGCCGGGGCGGCAGCGCGGCCCAGGAAACCAGCCTGCAGCTGGCCGACTTGCGCCTGGACCTGATCCGGCGCCGGGTGGAGCGTGGCAACCAGCGCATCGACCTGACCGCCAAGGAGTTCGCCCTGCTGGAGATGCTCCTGCGGCGCCAGGGCGAGGTCTTGCCCAAGTCGTTGATCGCCTCCCAGGTCTGGGACATGAACTTCGACAGCGACACCAACGTCATCGAAGTGGCGATCCGCCGCCTGCGCCTGAAGATCGATGACGACTACTCCAACAAGCTGATCCATACCGTGCGCGGCATGGGTTATGTGCTCGAAGAGCGCCAGGCCTGATGCGCCGCCTGTCCTTGAGCGGGCGCCTGGCGCTGCTGTTCGCCGCCTGCACCGCCGTGGTCTCGCTGCTGGCCGGCATACTCTTCAACCGGGCCAGCCAGGCGCACTTCGTCGAACTGGACCAGCAACTGCTGGAAGGCAAGCTGATCGCCCTGCGCAGCGCCTTGCAGGACGTCACCACGGCGGCGGACTTTCCCCGCCACCAGCCACGACTGCAGGATGAACTGCAGCACCAGCCGGACCTGGCGCTGCGTGTGGGCGCCGCCGATGGCCAGGCCTGGTTCGATACCTTGCCAACCCTGGCCGCCCCGCTGCCCACCAGCCCCGGATTGCACAGCCTGGACCTGGCCGGAACCGCCTATCGGGTCTACAACGCAGCGCTGGTGCCCGGCCAGCCGGACTCGCCACGGCTGACCTTGCTGCTGGACATCACCCATCACCAGCACTTCTTGCAACGCATGCAGCACTTGATCTGGCTCACCGTAGGCTTGTCGGCACTGGCCACAGCCCTGCTCGGCGCCTGGGCGGCCCGGAGCGGCCTGCGCCCGTTGCGCAGCATGGGCAGCGTGGCGGCCGGCATCTGCGCCAACTCCCTGAACCAACGCCTGTCGGCGGAGCAGATGCCCGCCGAATTGGCGGAACTGGCCGGCAGCTTCAACGCCATGCTCGGCCGCCTCGACGAGTCGTTCCAGCGGCTCTCGGCCTTCTCCGCCGATATCGCCCATGAACTGCGCACGCCGCTGTCCAACCTGTTGACCCATACCCAGGTCACCCTGACCCGCCCCAGGCCCATCGAGGACTACCGCGAGGCCCTGCACAGCAATCTCGAAGAGCTGCAATGGATGGCGCAGTTGGTCAACGACATGCTGTACCTGGCCAAGGCCGACCATGGCCTGCTGGCCCCCCGACGGGAAATGCTCGACCTGGCCCAGGAGACCGACATGCTGCTGGAGTTCTACGGCCCCCTGGCCGAGGACGCGCAAGTCCACCTCAGCCGCGAGGGCAGCGCCCGGATTTCCGGGGACCGCAGTATGCTGCGCCGGGCCCTGTCCAACCTGCTGGACAACGCACTGCGCTTCACTCCCGCTGCCGGCACGGTGCAGGTGCGGATCAGCGATCGGCCGCAAAACCTGTCACTGAGTATCGAGAACAGCGGCGAAGGTATCGCCAAGGACGTGCTGCCACGCCTGTTCGACCGGTTCTACCGGGCCGATCCGGCGCGCCGTGAAGGCAGCAGCGAACATGCGGGGCTGGGGCTGGCCATCACCCAGTCGATAGTCCGCGCCCATGGCGGGCAGATCCATTGCGAATCCGGCCCGGGCTGGACTCGCTTCGTGATCGAGTTGCCCAAGCAAGCCTGAGCCCCCGCGCCATCGCGCAGCGCAGGGGGCCGGGGATCAGGAGTAGCGCAGCGCCTGGGCCGGCTCGACCTTGGAGGCGCGCCAGGCAGGATAGACGGTCGCCAGGAAGCTCAGGATGAACCCGGCGCTGCAGATCAGCGCCACATCGCCGCCCTGCAGTTCCGAAGGCAGGTTGCTGACGAAGTACACGTCGGAGCTGAAGATCTGCTGGCCGCTGAGGCGTTCGAGCCAGCCCACCAGCTCGCTCACGTTGAGCGCCGCCAGGACGCCCAGCACGCCGCCGATCAGGGTGCCGACGATGCCGATCACCGTCCCCTGGACCATGAAGATCGCCATGATCTGCCGCGGAGTGGCGCCGATGGTGCGCAAGATCGCGATATCCGCGCCCTTGTCGTTCACCACCATGATCAGGGTGGCGATGATGTTGAAGGCCGCCACCGCGACGATCATCAGCAGGAGCAGACCGATCATGGTCTTTTCCATCTTCATCGCGCTGAACAGGCTGCCCTGGGTATGGGTCCAGTCATCGGCCCTGAAGTCCGCTCCCAGGCCCTTGGCGATGCTCGCCGAAACCTGCGGCGCGGCATACAGGTCCTTCACCGCCAGGCGCACGCTCTGCACCTGGTTGGGCTGCCAGTGCTGCATTTCAGCGGCATCGGCCACGTGGATCAGGCCCATGGAGCCATCCAGCTCGGCACCGACCTTGAATACCCCCACCACATTCAGGCGCTGCATGCGCGGGGTGATACCACCGGGCGCCGTGCTGACTTCCGGCACGATCAGGGTCAGCTTGTCGCCGACATTCAGGCGAAACCGCCGGGCCGTGATCTCGCCGATCACCACCCCGAACTCGCCGGGCTTCAGGTCTTGCAGGCTGCCCTGGACGATGTGCTGGGCGACGATGGAGACCTTGCCTTCCTGGGCCGGGTCGATGCCGCTGATCTGGATCGGCTGCATCGCCCCCTTGTAGGACAACATGCCCTCCATTTCGGTGAACGGCACCGCCGCGGTGACTTGCGGATTGCTCAAGGCTGCGGCGGCCACCGGCTGCCAGTCGTCGATGGGCTTGATCCCGACGATGGTGGCATGGGGCACCATGCCGAGGATCCGCGAGCTCATTTCCCGCTGGAAGCCGTTCATCACCGAGAGCACCACGATCATCGCCAGCACACCCAGGGCAAGGCCGATCATCGAGGTCATGGAGATGAAGGAAACGAAGCGGTTACGCCGCTTGGCGCGGGTGTAGCGCGTGCCGATAAAGATCGATAAGGGTCGGAACATGGGCAAGGCACCCTGAAAAGATTAATGACCCGGCGCCGGCCGACGAGCCGCCGGCGCCGCGTGCGGTCGCCTCAGATCGCGACCAGGTGACCTTCTTGCAGGTGCAATACGCGATCCATCTGCCGGGCCAGGCTCATGTCGTGGGTCACCACCAGGAAGGCGGTGCGCATCGAAGTGCTGAGCTCCAGCATCAGGTCCTGGATGCCCTGGGCGGTATGGGAATCAAGGTTGCCGGTGGGCTCATCGAGCATCACCAGCCCCGGCTTGTTCACCAGGGCGCGGGCAATGGCCACGCGCTGGCGCTCACCGCCGGACAACTCGGCGGGCTTGTGCTCCAGGCGATGGGCCAGGCCGACCCGCTCCAGCAGCGCCGTGGCCCGCTGGCGGGCTTCCGGGATCGGTGTACGACCGATCAGCAGCGGCATGCAGACGTTCTCCAGGGCGGTGAATTCCGGCAACAGGTGGTGGAACTGGTAGACGAAGCCCAGGGCGCGGTTGCGCAGCTGGCCGCGGGCCTTCTCGCCGAGGGCCGAGAGCTCCTCGCCGGCCAGCCAGACGCTGCCCTTGGAAGGGGTATCCAGGCCGCCCAGCAGGTTGAGCAAGGTACTTTTACCGGAACCGGAGCTGCCGACGATGGCTACCCGCTCTCCCGGATGCAGTTCCAGTTGCAGGCCGGACAGGACCACCACCGACTCCGGGCCTTCCTCATAGGACTTGCCCAGGTCGCGGCAGCTCAGGATTGCTTTTTCACTCATGCCCAACTCACTCATAACGTAGCGCCTCCGCAGGCTGGGTGCGCGCCGCACGCCAGGCAGGATACAGGGTGGCGAGGAAACTCAGGACCAATGCCGCACCGCAGACCATCAACACGTCCTCGGCCATCAGTTGGGACGGCAGGTAGTCGATGAAGTACACGTCGGCATTGAGGAACTTGTGTCCGATCAGGCGCTCGAGGCCAGCGATCGCAGCGCTGACATTCAACGCCGCGAGCATGCCCAGCACGGCGCCGATCAGGGTGCCGACCACGCCGATCACCGTACCCTGGACCATGAAGATCGCCATGATGGTCGCCGGCGTGGCACCCAGGGTACGCAGGATGGCGATGTCGCCCTTCTTGTCGTTCACCACCATCACCAGGGTGGAGATGATGTTGAAAGCCGCGACCGCGACGATCAGCAACAGCAACAGGCCGATCATGGCTTTTTCCATGCGGATGGCCTGGTACAGGTTGCCGTGGGTGCGGGTCCAGTCACGGGCGTAGAAATGGTTCTCGCCCAGCTCCTGGGCGATCTGCCAGGCCGTGCGCGGCGCCTGGAACAGGTCGTCGAACTTCAACCGCAAGCCCTGGACCTGGTCCGATTTCCAGCGGTGCAGGCGGCCCAGGTCCTGGAGGTTGGTCAGGCCCAGGTAGCCATCGATCTCGCCGGCGCCAACGTGGAAGATACCCACCACGGTGAAGCGCTTCATGCGCGGGAACATGCCCGCCGGGGTCACCGAGACCTCGGGGGCGACGAAGGTCAGCTTGTCGCCCAGGCCGACGCCCAGCTTGTTGGCGGCCTTGTCACCGATGACGATGCCGAAACTGCCGGGCGCCAGGGCATCGAGCTGCCCCTGTTGCATGAAGTGGTCGATGATCGAAACCTGGCGCTCCTGGGCCGGGTCGATGGCATTGAGCAACACCTTCTGCACCTGGCCGTTGTTGGTCAACAGGCCCTGCATCTGGGTGAAGGGAGCCACCGCCAGCACCTGGGGATTGGCCTTGACCTTGGCGGCCAGGCCCTGCCAGTCACTGATGGGCTCGCCGGATTCGATGGTGGCATGGGGCACCATGCCCAGCACGCGGGTGCGCATCTCATGGTCGAAGCCATTCATCACCGACAACACCACGATCATCACGATCACGCCGAGGGCGAGGCCGATCATCGAAGTCAGGGAAATGAATGACACGAAATGGTTGCGACGCTTTGCACGGGTATAGCGCGTGCCGATGAAAGCAAACAGAGGTCTGAACATGTCGGGGCTTGTTCGGAGGAAAAGAAGACGTCCTTGTGGCGAGGCCTGGTAAGCAGCTTTACACTCAGACCACCGCCTCTACCATGGGTTCGCCATGTCGACATTAGATGAAGAAGATCGCCGCGAATACTACCGTATCGAGGACACGATCGCACTGGAAATTAGCCCCTTGTCCGCCCACGATGCGGCGAGCAAGGAAGTGTTGCAGGATGAATCCGTGCTGTTCAATCTGCTCAGCGAATTGCACCTGAGCGAATTCGAATCCCAGCACCTGCTACGCCAGGTCAGCGAGCGCGATCGCACCCTGGCCAGCTATCTCAAGGCTATGAACAAGCGCATCGACCTGCTCGGCCAGGTGGTGGCCCAGACCGTACAGGGCAAGTTCGGCGAACCGCAGCGGGTGATCCTCTCCGAAGGCGGCATCGAGTTCAGCCATCACCAGTGCTATCCCTCCGGCAGCCAGCTGGCGGTGAAGCTGCTATTGATGCCCCAGGCCCTGGGCCTGCTGCTGCGGGCCAAGGTCACCCACTGCGAACCCCAGGGTTTCGGCACTTTCGAGATCGGCACCGAGTTCGAAGCCTTGACCGACTCCCAGCGCCAGCTGCTGGCCCGCTACATCCTGCAGAAACAGGCCCAGCAACGCCGCCAGGCCCGGGAACAGAACGACCCAGCCGCCGGCTGAACCCTGCGCCGGCCCTCCCTGAAGAACAACCACCCCCTTGAAGGAGCAATTGTGACCCTGA
The DNA here is from genome assembly GCF_046230915.1 of Pseudomonas sp. KCJK8993. NCBI lineage: Bacteria > Pseudomonadati > Pseudomonadota > Gammaproteobacteria > Pseudomonadales > Pseudomonadaceae > Pseudomonas > Pseudomonas sp. KCJK8993. Next base: position 10,810 of record NZ_JBJJLO010000121.1, on the reverse strand, counting down.
TCTATGGCCATCGCGGCGCCAAGGGCGAAGCGCCGGAAAACACCCTGACCAGCTTCCAGGAATGCCTCAAGCACGGCGTGCGCCGCTGCGAACTCGACCTGCACCTGTCCATGGACGGGGAACTGATGGTGATCCACGACCCGACCCTCAAGCGCACCACCGATCGACGCGGCAAGGTGGTAGAGCACAGCGCCGCCGAACTGGTGACCTACGACGCCCGCAAGGGCGGGCCGGGCTGGGTCAGCCCCTGCCCCATTCCACGCCTGGAAGAATTGTTCGAGAAATGCGACTTCGAGCACTGGCAGTTGGAGGTCAAGAGCGCCTCACGCACCCGCGCCGCCACCACCGTGCTGGCGATTCGCGAAATGGCCCAGCGCTTCGGCCTGCTGGACAAGGTCACCGTGACCTCAAGCTCTCGCGAAGTCCTCAAGGCGGCGCTTGAACTGACCCCGGACCTGTCCCGTGGACTGGTAGCCGAATACGCCTGGCTCGACCCGTTGAAGGTCGCCCAGAGCTATGGCTGCGAGATTCTTGCGCTGAACTGGACCCTGTGCACCCCGGAACGCCTGCAACGGGCGCAGCGCCAGGGCCTGCATGTGTCAGTGTGGACCGTCAACGAGCCAGCGCTGATGCGCAGGCTCGCCGACTTCGGCGTAGACAGCCTGATTACAGACTTTCCCGGTTTGGCCAGCGCCACCCTCGAGAATTACTGAAATCGGTCTCCCCGGCCGGCTCAGGCCACCGGCCGGAGCCGCTCAAAAAAGCCGGTTGAGGCCGTCGTACGCAGCGACCCGATAGGCTTCGGCCATGGTCGGGTAGTTGAAGGTGGTGTTGACGAAGTACTTCAGGGTATTGAGCTCGCCCGGCTGGTTCATGATCGCCTGGCCGATGTGCACGATCTCCGATGCCTGGTAGCCGAAGCAGTGCACGCCCAGCACTTCCAGGGTCTCGCGGTGGAACAGGATCTTCAGCATGCCTTGCGGCTCACCGGCGATCTGCGCCCGGGCCATGCCCTTGAAGAACGCCTTGCCCACTTCGTAGGGCACCTTGGCCTGGGTCAGTTCCTGCTCGTTCTTGCCGATCGAGCTGATCTCGGGAATGGTGTAGATCCCGGTCGGCACGTCATTGACGAAACGCCAGCTGCCGTTGTCGACGATGCTGCCGGCAGCGGAGCGACCCTGGTCGTGGGCGGCGCTGGCCAGGCTCGGCCAGCCGATCACGTCGCCGGCGCCGTAGATGTTCGGGACGCTGGTACGGTAGTTCTCGTCCACCTCGATCTGGCCACGGCCATTGACCTTGATCCCGATGTTCTCCATGCCCAGCTTGTCGGTGTTGCCGGTACGGCCGTTGCACCAGAGCAAGGCGTCGGCCTTGATCTTCTTGCCGGACTTGAGGTGCAGGATCACACCGTTATCCACGCCCTCGACCCGCTCGTATTCTTCGTTATGGCGCACGGTGATGTTGTTGTTGCTGAAGTGGTAGCTCAGGGCCTGGGAGATCTCCGAGTCCAGGAAGCTGAGCAACTGGCCGCGGTTGTCCACCAGTTCCACCAGTACACCCAGGCCGCTGAAGATCGAGGCGTATTCGCAACCGATCACTCCGGCACCGTAGACGATGAGCTTGCGCGGGGTATGGCCGAGACTGAGGATGGTGTCGCTATCGTAGATACGCGGGTGGTTGAAATCGATGTCCGCCGGGCGATAAGGGCGCGAGCCGGTGGCGATGATGATGTGCTTGGCCACCAGTTTTTCCACTACGCCATTGGCGCAAACCACTTCGACCGTCTGCTCGTCGGCGAAGCTGCCGGTGCCGATGAATACGTCGACCCGATTGCGCGCGTAGTAGCCGGTACGCGAGGCCACCTGCTTGGAAATGACCTTCTCCGCGCTCTTGAGCACGTCCGGGAAGGAAAACCAGCGCGGCTCACCGATGGCCCGGAACATCGGGTTGGTGTTGAATTGCATGATCTGCCGGACCGAGTGACGCAAGGCCTTGGACGGGATGGTACCCAGGTGCGTGCAGTTACCGCCGACCTGGCGACGGCTGTCGACCATCGCCACCTTGCGTCCTGCTTTCGCGGCGTTCATCGCCGCACCTTCTCCTGCGGGGCCTGAACCCAGCACCACTACGTCGTAGTTGTAGACAGCCATGCGTACTCCTCAGAACAGGCCGCGATGCCCGCTTGGCATCGACGGCTAAATCATGCCGCGGCCAGCGGCATGAAGGATCAATTTGGCTCGGTTACGAACCCGGGCACAGTCTATAGAAGCGTCAACGCCGCGCACATTAACCCTTGGTCGCGTCGTAAGCTACTTTTGCCTGCACTACCGCGTCCACAACCCATGCAAGGTCAGTTGGCCTGCCCGGCGAACAATTGCTCGAACGCCGGATTGCCACGCGTGACGAAACCTGTATCGGCACGCAGCACAAAAAATGCGGCGATATCATTTTTTTTTGCATAGTCCCAACCAGCCTCGGGACCGAGGATCAGCAACAGCGTCGACAAGCCATCGGCCATCAGCGCCGAGCGGTGGACCACGGTCACCGCTGCCAGCTTGTGGGTAATGGGCCGGCCGAGCCGGGCATCGAAGGTGTGGGAATAACGCTGGCCGTCCTGCTCGAAGTAATGACGGTAGTCGCCGGAGGTGGAAACGCCATAACCGTCCACGGCGATCACTCGCTCGGCCACTTGCCGATCGTCCCGGGGCTCCTCCAGGGCGACGCGCCAGGGTGCGCCTCCAGGCTTGCGCCCGGCCGCCTTGAGCTCGCCAGTGGCCTCGGCGAGGTAGCTGCCGATGCCCAGTTCCGCGAGCCGCGCCGCGATGCGATCCACCGCGTAGCCAGCGGCGATACTGTTGAAATCCACCTCCACTGCCGCGTCCTTGCACAACTGCGATCCCTCGATGCGCAGCAGCCCATGCCCCACGCGTCGCCGCACCTCGGCCAGCGCCGTCGCATCCGGCACCTTCTCGACCCGCCCTTGCGGACCAAAGCCCCAGAGATCCAGCAGCGGCTCCACCGTCAGGTCGAAGGCCCCATCGCTGCCACGAGACAGCTGCTCGCCAACCCGCACCAGCTGCAACACCGGCTCGGGCATGGGTTGGCAAGCATGGGCTGGCAACCGATTGAATCGCTCGATATCCGAATCACTGCGGTAAGTGGACATCTGGCGATCCACTTCAGCCAGGATCGCCTCGACCTCAGCCTTGACCGCAGTTGCCTGCGGCCCTCCTGAAGGCCGGACATATTGCACCGACCAGGTGCTGCCCATGGTCGGCCCGGAAATGCTTTCCAAACGCTCCCCGGCACCACATCCGGCCAATAACGCCATCACACCCCACAGCACCTGCCACTGCCTGCTACCTGCCAAGGTCATTCCTCCAGAACGGCCACCCGCAGGGCCTGCCCATCAAGCAAAAAGCCATTATGCGACAGACGGAACGGCATTCACCTACCCACTTCCCCTGAAAGACAAAGGCAAAGCCACAAGCTAGAGCCATCGCGCCATGACCAAGAGTTTTAGTTGCCTGATCCCTTCCACACACATATTGTTACAAAACTGTTCAGTGTGCAGCCTCGCGCCCCCACCTTTGCAGTGAGGACGACCAATGACCAGGGATTGCTAACAAGACAGCCAAAGTGAGTGCAAAACATGTCCACGACCACGGGCAAAGGCAAGGCGATCTTTCGCGTTGTCAGCGGCAACTTTCTCGAGATGTTCGACTTCATGGTCTATGGCTTCTACGCCACGGCGATCGCCAAGACCTTCTTCCCCGCCGACAGCGCCTTCGCATCGTTGATGCTGTCCCTGGCGACCTTCGGCGCAGGCTTCCTGATGCGTCCCCTGGGGGCGATCTTCCTGGGCGCCTATATCGACCGCCATGGCCGCCGCCAGGGCCTGATCATCACCCTGGCGCTGATGGCCGCCGGCACCGTACTGATCGCCTGCGTCCCCGGCTACGCCACCCTCGGCGTGGCCGCGCCGCTGCTGGTCCTGCTCGGCCGCCTGCTGCAGGGCTTCTCCGCCGGCGTGGAGCTGGGTGGCGTCTCGGTCTACCTGGCCGAGATCTCCACTCCCGGCCGCAAGGGCTTCTTCGTCAGCTGGCAATCGGCAAGCCAACAGGCCGCCGTGGTATTCGCCGGCTTGCTGGGCGTCGGCCTGAACCACTGGTTGAGCCCCGAGCAGATGGGTGACTGGGGCTGGCGCGTCCCTTTCCTGGTGGGCTGCATGATCGTGCCAGCCATCTTCATGATTCGCCGCTCCCTGGAGGAAACCCCGGAATTCCAGGCGCGCAAGCATCGTCCGACCCTGCAGGAAATCGTGCGCTCGATCGGCCAGAACTTCGGCCTCGTCATCGCCGGCATGGCCCTGGTGGTGATGACCACCGTGTCCTTCTACCTGATCACCGCCTACACCCCGACCTTCGGCAAGGCTGAACTGCACCTGTCCGATTTCGACTCGCTGCTGGTGACCGTGTGCATCGGCGCGTCCAACTTCTTCTGGCTGCCGGTCATGGGTTCGCTGTCGGACAAGATCGGGCGCAAGCCACTGCTGCTGGGCGCCACCATCCTGGCGATTCTCACCGCTTATCCGGCGCTGTCCTGGCTGGTGGCCAACCCCAGCTTCAGCCACCTGTTGATCGTCGAGCTGTGGCTGTCCTTCCTCTATGGCTCCTACAACGGCGCCATGGTGGTGGCCCTGACCGAAATCATGCCCGCCGAAGTCCGTACCACCGGTTTCTCCCTGGCCTATAGCCTGGCCACCGCCACCTTCGGCGGTTTCACTCCGGCAGCCTGCACCTACCTGATCCACGTGCTGGACAACAAGGCCGCTCCCGGGATCTGGCTCAGCGGCGCCGCCGTGCTGGGGCTGATCGCCACCCTGGTGCTGTTCCACGGCAACCGCCATGCCCTGCGGACCGCGCAGACGAGCGTGACTGGCGGTGCTCGGTAGGCCTATCGGCACAAACAAAAACGCCCCGACAAGTCGGGGCGTTTTCACATCGATGGACGCTTAGCGTGGGAACGCTGGCGGGTTGACCCCGGCCATGTCTTCCATCACGCGCACTACCTGGCAGCTGTAACCGAATTCGTTGTCGTACCAGACGTACAGGACAACGCGGTTGTCGTTGCAGATGGTGGCTTCGGCATCGACCACACCGGCGTGGCGCGAACCGACGAAGTCGGTGGACACCACTTCCTGGGAATTGACGAAGTCGATCTGCTTGTGCAGCTCCGAGTGCATGGCGGTCTGGCGCAGGTACTCGTTGATCTCGTCGCGGGTGGTGGCCTTTTCCAGATTCAGGTTGAGGATGGCCATCGACACGTTCGGCGTCGGCACACGGATCGCGTTGCCGGTCAGCTTGCCCTTGAGTACAGGCAGCGCCTTGGCGGCAGCGGTGGCGGCACCGGTCTCGGTGATCACCATGTTCAATGGCGCGGCGCGGCCACGACGGCTGCCCTTGTGGAAGTTGTCGATCAGGTTCTGGTCGTTGGTGAACGAGTGAACGGTTTCGACGTGGCCATTGACGATGCCGTACTGGTCGTTCACGGCCTTGAGCACCGGCACGATGGCGTTGGTGGTGCAAGAAGCAGCGGAAACGATCTTGTCGTCAGGGGTGATTTCACCGTGGTTGATGCCGTGCACGATGTTCTTCAGCGCGCCCTTGCCAGGTGCGGTCAGGACCACGCGGGCAGCGCCCGGGCAGGCCAGGTGCTGGCCCAGGCCATCGGCATCGCGCCATACACCGGTGTTGTCGACGATCAGCGCATCGTGGATGCCGTACTGGGTGTAGTCGACTTCGCTCGGGCTCTTGGCGTAGATCACCTGGATCAGGTTGCCGTTGGCGGTGATGGTGTTGTTCGCTTCATCGATGGTGATGGTGCCGTTGAACGAACCGTGCACCGAGTCGCGACGCAGAAGGCTGGCGCGCTTGGTCAGGTCGTTCTCGGCGCCCTTGCGCACCACGATGGCTCGCAGGCGCAGGCCGTCGCCGCCACCGGTCTTCTCGATCAGGATACGCGCCAGCAGGCGACCGATACGACCGAAGCCGTACAGCACTACGTCAGTGCCCTTGCGCGCCGAGGCGTTTTGTTGGCCCACGACATCGGCCAGCTCTTCGCGAACGAATTGTTCGGCGGTGCGGCCATTGCCCTGGGTTTTGAATTTGACAGCCAACTTGCCCAGATCAACCGAGGCCGCGCCGAGCTTGAGCTCGCTCATGGCCTTCAGGAGAGGGAACGTTTCGTGGACGGACAATTCGCTGTCGTCGGACTGACGATGGCGAGCAAAGCGGTGAGCTTTGAGAATCGCGATGACAGACTGGTTGATCAGGCTGCGGCCATAGATCGAGCTCACCACATTGTTGTTGCGGTAGAGCTGACCGATAAGCGGAATCATCGCTTCTGCGAGTGCTTCACGGTCGATCCATTCACCAAGACACTGGTCGGGCTTCTGAGTCACGGGAACCTTCCACATGTAGGGGCAGAAAAAAGGGGCTACATTATGCCGCCCAGAGCCTCCTCTAGCAATGCGCGCCTGTCGTGCGGAACGTAACAAAAGCCCTTGCAAAAAAATTGACACCGCGCTGCAGCCCAGTAAACACGCGGCTTCCAGCGACGCCAATTTTTACCCGCGCCAGACCTTCTGTCCGTAACCCTCCGTAACACTGCCCGACATCGGCACTACATTTTGCCGTCAAAAGCCGATTATTTTGTCATTGCCACTACATTTTCCTTAACAGGCCCGATCGACACATCAGCCACTGACAGTGGCGACCCCGGCCCGTTACAATTACCGACTTTGTCGCAACGCCTGGAGCTTGACCGTCCGTGCCTGTCCTGCGTCTACCGCTACTCCCCGCCGCCACCGGGAAACAGCACTGGGGCAACCTGCCCGGTGCCGCCCTGAGCCTGGCCATCACCGAAGCCGCCAGCGCCGCCAAGCGCTTCACCCTCCTGCTGACCGCCGACAGCCAAAGCGCCGACCGGCTGGAACAGGAGCTGAGCTTCTTCGCCCCGGATCTGCCGGTCCTGCATTTCCCCGACTGGGAAACCTTGCCCTACGACCTGTTCTCGCCGCACCAGGACATCATTTCCCAGCGCATCGCCAGCCTCTATCGGCTGCCGGAACTGGAGCACGGCGTGCTGGTGGTGCCGATCACCACCGCCCTGCACCGCCTGGCGCCAACCCAGTTCCTGCTGGGCAGCAGCCTGGTGCTGGACGTGGGCCAGAAGCTCGACGTGGAGCTGATGCGCACCCGCCTGGAAGCCAGCGGCTATCGCTATGTCGACACGGTTTACGAGCACGGTGAATTCACCGTGCGTGGCGCGCTGATCGACCTGTTCCCCATGGGCAGCAAGCTGCCCTACCGCATCGACTTGTTCGATGACGAGATCGAGACCCTGCGCACCTTCGACCCGGAAAACCAGCGCTCCATAGACAAGGTCGACTCGGTGCGCCTGCTGCCGGCCAAGGAATTCCCCCTGCAGAAAGAAGCCGTGACCCGCTTCAAGGCCCGCTTTCGCGAACGCTTCGACGTGGACTTCCGCCGCTGCCCGATCTTCCAGGACCTGTCCAGCGGGATCACCCCCGCCGGCATCGAGTACTACCTGCCGCTGTTCTTCGAAGAAACCTCGACCTTGTTCGACTACCTGCCCCAGGACACCCAGGTGTTCTCCCTGCCGGGCATCGAGCAAGCCGCGGAAAACTTCTGGAACGACGTGCGCAACCGCTACGAAGAACGCCGGATCGACCCCTCGCGGCCCTTGCTGCCGCCGGCCGAGCTGTTCCTGCCGGTGGAAGACTGCTTCGCCCGGCTGAAGAGCTGGCCACGGGTGGTGGCCAGCCAGCACGACATCGAGACCGGCGTCGGTCGCGAGCGCTTCCCCGCGCGCGCACTGCCAGATCTTGCCATCGAGGCCAAGGCCAACCAGCCGCTGGCGGCCCTTTCCAGGTTCCTCGACGAATTCCCTGGCCGCGTGCTGTTCACCGCCGAATCCGCTGGGCGCCGGGAGGTGTTGCTGGAGCTGCTGGAGCGCCTCAAGCTGCGCCCCAGGACCGTCGACAACTGGCCGGACTTCGTCGCCAGCAAGGAGCGCCTGGCGATCACCATCGCACCCCTGGACGAAGGCCTGGCGCTGGACGAACCGGCTTTGGCGCTGGTCGCCGAAAGCCCGCTGTTCGGCCAGCGCGTGATGCAGCGCCGGCGCCGGGAGAAACGCGCCGACGCCAGCAACGACGCGGTCATCAAGAACCTCACCGAACTGCGTGAAGGCGCGCCGGTGGTGCACATCGACCATGGCGTGGGCCGCTACCTGGGCCTGGCGACCCTGGAGATCGACAACCAGGCCGCCGAATTCCTCACCCTGGAGTATGCCGAGGGCGCCAAGCTCTACGTGCCGGTGGCCAACCTGCACCTGATCGCCCGCTACACCGGCAGCGACGACTCCCTCGCGCCCCTGCACCGCCTGGGCTCCGAAGCCTGGCAGAAGGCCAAGCGCAAGGCCGCCGAGCAAGTACGCGACGTGGCCGCCGAACTGCTGGATATCTATGCCCGTCGAGCTGCCCGGGAAGGTTATGCCTTCGCCGACCCCAAGGCCGACTATGCGACCTTCAGCGCCGGCTTTCCCTTCGAGGAAACACCCGACCAGCAGAGCACCATCGAGGCCGTGCGCGAGGACATGCTCTCGCCCAAGCCGATGGACCGCCTGGTCTGCGGCGACGTGGGCTTCGGCAAGACCGAAGTGGCCATGCGCGCCGCGTTCATCGCCGTGCATGGTGGCAAGCAGGTGGCGATCCTGGTCCCCACCACCCTGCTCGCCCAGCAGCATTACAACAGCTTCCGTGATCGCTTCGCCGACTGGCCGGTGACCGTGGAGGTCATGAGCCGCTTCAAGTCGGCCAAGGAAGTCAGCGCCGCCGTGGCGGACCTGGCCGAGGGCAGGATCGACATCGTCATCGGCACCCACAAGCTGTTGCAGGACGATGTGAAGATCAAGAACCTGGGCCTGGTGATCATCGACGAGGAACACCGCTTCGGCGTGCGCCAGAAAGAGCAGCTCAAGGCCCTGCGCAGCGAAGTGGACATCCTCACGCTCACCGCCACGCCGATCCCGCGGACGCTGAACATGGCGGTCTCGGGCATGCGCGACCTGTCGATCATCGCCACGCCACCGGCCCGGCGCCTGTCGGTGCGGACCTTCGTCATGGAGCAGAACAAGAGCACGGTCAAGGAGGCCCTGCTGCGTGAACTGCTGCGGGGCGGCCAGGTGTACTACCTGCACAACGATGTGAAGAGCATCGAGAAATGCGCCGCCGACCTCGCCGAACTGGTGCCCGAAGCGCGGATCGGCATCGGCCACGGGCAGATGCGCGAGAGCGAGCTGGAACAGGTGATGAGCGACTTCTATCACAAGCGCTTCAACGTGCTGATCGCCTCGACCATCATCGAGACCGGCATCGACGTGCCCAGCGCCAACACCATCATCATCGAGCGCGCCGACAAGTTCGGCCTGGCCCAACTGCACCAATTGCGCGGCCGGGTCGGCCGTAGCCACCACCAGGCCTACGCCTACCTGCTGACCCCGCCACGCCAGCAGATCACCGCGGATGCGGAGAAACGCCTGGAAGCCATCGCCAACACCCAGGACCTGGGGGCCGGTTTCGTCCTGGCCACCAACGACCTGGAAATCCGCGGTGCCGGCGAACTGCTGGGCGATGGCCAGAGCGGCCAGATCCAGGCCGTCGGCTTCACCCTGTACATGGAGATGCTGGAGCGGGCGGTGAAGGCCATCCGCAAGGGCGAGCAGCCGAACCTCGACCAGCCCCTGGGCGGCGGCCCGGAAATCAACCTGCGCTTGCCGGCGCTGATTCCCGAGGACTACTTGCCGGACGTCCATGCCCGGCTGATCCTCTATAAGCGCATCGCCTCGGCCACCGACGAAGACGGCCTGAAGGACATGCAAGTGGAGATGATCGATCGCTTCGGCCTGCTGCCGGAGCCGACCAAGAACCTGATCCGCCTGACCCAGCTCAAGCTCCAGGCCGAGCAGCTGGGGATCAAGAAGATCGATGGCGGCCCCCAGGGCGGGCGCATCGAGTTCGCCGCGGATACGCCGGTGGACCCGCTGGCCCTGATCAAGCTGATCCAGGGCCAGCCCAAGCGCTACAAGTTCGAAGGCGCGACCCTGTTCAAGTTCATGGTGCCGATGGAACGCCCTGAAGAGCGCTTTAATACATTGGAGGCCCTGCTTGAGAGCCTCACCCCGAAAACTGCTTGAAGGACGCCCCATGCGCCTGTTCCGCTCCTTGCCCCTGCTCCTGGCCCTGGTCGTCGCGCCAACGGCCCTGGCCGACGACCTGTACCAGGTGGAAATGATCCTGGTACGCCAGAATGCCGAACCCCAGATCATCAGCCGCGCCGCTCCGGAGGACTGGGCCGCCGGCGCCCAGCGCCTGGGGCCGGACAGCCAGCGCACCCCGGCCCTGGGCGGCATCGTCGAGAAACTCGGCGCCAGCGGCAACTACAGCGTGCTGCTGCACCGCGCCTGGCAACAGACCCTGGGGGAAACCCCGGTCAAGGTCGCCATCAGCGACGGCCCCGAGCAGTTCGGCCAGTTCCCCATCGAAGGCACCCTGGGCCTGACCCTTGGGCGCTTCACCGACGTCAATGCCGACTTCTGGGTCAACCAGATCGACAGCAACGGCCTGGTCACCCGCAGCGAGCGCCTGAGGCAGCAAAGCCACACCAAGAATGGCCAGCTCAACTACCTGGATAACGGCCACCTGGCGCTGCTGATCAAGATCACT
>NZ_JBJJLO010000120.1:0-19562 GCF_046230915.1 Pseudomonas sp. KCJK8993 | reverse complement strand
GGTTATACCGGCCCGATAGCGCTGCCAGAATCATCGGGCAAGGCACAAACGCACTCCCTGTCCCGGGAGCCTTCGAGCCAACGAACGCGCGAGAACAATAACAATGCCCAGCGCCAATCCCCTGCCCAGCAGTCCGTCCCTGCCGTCCACCAACAGCCTCGGCGACTTCACCCACAGTGCCCAGGGCACCGCGCTACGGCGCATCCTCGGCTTGCCGGCCCTGGTGTTCTTCGGCCTGGTGTACATGGTGCCGCTCACCGTCTTCACCACCTACGGCGTGGTCACCCAGATGACCGGCGGGCGTACCGCGGCCGCCTACGTGATCACTCTCCTGGCGATGCTCTTCACCGCCCGCTCCTACAGCGTGATGGTCAAGAAATATCCAATTGCCGGTTCGGCCTACTCCTATGCCAGCTTGAGCTTCGGCCCGGGGATCGGCTTTCTTGCCGGCTGGTCGCTGCTGCTCGACTACCTGTTCCTGCCGATGATCAATTACCTGGTGATCGGCTTGTTTCTCAACCTGGCCTTTCCCGCCGTGCCCGCCTGGGTGTTCGTGGTGGCGACCATCGCCCTGGTGACCCTGTTGAACATCCGGGGCATCGGCTCGGTGTCGAGCATGAGCAACCTGATCGTCTGCGCCCAGCTGGTATTCGTCGTGGTGTTCCTGGCCCTGGTGGTGCGCCAGTTGGCCGGTGCCCCGGAGCTGGACCTCGTCGCTCCGTGGAACGGCGATGGCAGCCAGCCCGGGCTGTTGCCATTGATGGCGGGAGCGGCGGTGCTGTGCCTGTCGTTCCTGGGCTTCGACGCGGTGTCGACCCTGGCCGAGGAAACCCGCGACCCGCGCCGGGACATCCCCCGGGCCATCCTCATCACCACCCTGGGCGCCGGCCTGCTGTTCATCCTGCTGGCCATGGCCAGCCAGCTGGCATTCCCCGGCAGCCGTTTCGACAACGCCGACTCGGCCGCCAGCGAAGTCATGCTGCGCACCGGCGGACGCTTCCTGGAAATGTTCTTCACCGCCACCTACGTGGCGGGTGCAGCGGGCTCGGCGCTGGCGTCCCAGGCTTCGGTCTCGCGCATCCTGTTCAGCATGGGCCGCGACGGCATCCTGCCGCCACGGGTGTTCGGCACTCTCTCGCAGCGCTACAAGACGCCGGTGACGGCGATTGTGCTGATTTCTCTGGTATCGCTGCTGGCAGTGGTGATCGACCTGACCACCCTGGCGTCGATGATCAGCTTCGGCGCGCTGGTGGCGTTTTCCGTGGTCAACCTGGCGGTGATCAAGAGCCACCTGGGCCAGGGCCAGCCACGCAGCGCCGGGCACCTGCTGCGCTACGGCCTGTTGCCGTTGATCGGCTTTGGCCTGATCGCCTGGCTCTGGACCAGCCTCTCGGCCCTGACCCTGGGCATCGGCCTGGCCTGGTTCGCCCTGGGCCTGGGTTACCTGGCCGCACATACCCGGGGCTTTCGGCAACCGGCGCCGACGGTGCAGTTCTCCGAGCAAGCCTGAGGCAAGTGCCGCTCAGATGCCGATCGGCACGGCCTCGAAACGTACCCGGGGATGGGCGATACGATCCTGGGCGCGTACCAGCTCCAGCTCGTAGCTGGCGCAGGCCTGGGTTTCCAGCAGCACCTCATGCACAGCCGCGGCGGTGAACTCGAATGCCGCCACCAGGCTGTCGCCCAGCAGCACCCGGGCCAGGAACAGGCCCGAAGTCAAGTCGCCCACCCCCACCGGCTGACGCGGGAAGGCCAGCAGCGGACGCCGCAGGTGCCAGCTGCCGTCGGCGGTCACCAGCAGCATCTCGAAGCCGTCGGCCAGCTTGCCGGGATAGTCCAGGTGCTTGACCAGGACCGCCTTGGGGCCCCTTTCCAGCAGCGAGCGGGCCATGGCCAGGCAATCGAACAACGATTGCGGCTTGCGCCCGCAGAAGCTGTCCAGTTCCAGCTGGTTGGGGCAAAGGAAATCCGCCATGGCCGCCGCCTCGTCGAGCAGGAAGTCGCTGACTTCCTCCGGCACGATGCAGCCCTTCTCCGGATGGCCCATCACCGGGTCGCACAGGTACAAGGCCTTGGGATTGATCGCCTTGATCCGCGCCACGCCGCCGAGGATCGCCCGGCCCTGGGCCGCGCTGCCCAGGTAGCCGGAGAGGATCGCGTCGCAGTTGCCCAGCTCGCCGATGGCGGCGATGCCCTCAACCAACTCGGGAATCTGCCTGGGCGCCAGCACTTCCCCGGCCCATTGGCCATACTGGGTGTGGTTGGAAAACTGCACCGTGTTCAAGGGCCAGACATTCACCCCAACCCGCTGCATGGGAAATACCGCAGCGCTGTTACCGGCGTGGCCGAAGACCACATGGGACTGGATCGCAAGCAGGTGGGGCGTACGTTTCATGCAGGATTTTCCATAGAACCGGGAGAATTCAAGCCGCGCAGTATGCGACTAAACGCAGCCTGTACGACAGACCGGAGACGCAGTTAAGCTGATGTCACTTCGTTGGAGCACACCTTCATGCTGACCCTTGGAAACATCTTTGTCTTGATGTTGCTGGCAACCGGCGCTGCCTGGTTGTGGCACAACCACGGCCTGCGCGAGCGGGCGCTGGAGCGGGTCAAGCAGCATTGCGCCCGGCTCGATATCGAGCTGCTGGACGGCAACGTGGCCCTCAAGCGCATCGGCTTCGTCAAGGATGCCAAGGGCCGCCGGCGCCTGGCGCGGATCTACAATTTCGAGTTCACGGTGACCGGCGAGACCCGCCATTCGGGGACCATCACCCAATTCGGCGCCCATAGCGCGCATATCGAGCTGGCGCCCTATCCCTTTGAGGTCAAGGAGCCACTGCCCAGCGCCGAGATCATCGAACTGAGCCAGTGGCGCGAAGAACATCGCAAGCGTAACTGATCACTTCTTGAACAACCCCGCTTCCGCCACTACAGGCGGCACTGTGCCAGGCTGGCTTGCAGCGCTGCCACATCCTGAGGCTCTGCGAAGATCAGCTCCAGGCGCGAATCCCGCCGCCACTCGCTGGGCAGCCAATTGAATGGCGAGTTGTCCAGGCCATTGCCCGAACGCCAACCCTCGGCGCTATGGATCACCAGCTTGGCCCGACGCCAATCGAGGTTCTGTAGCCAATGATCGATCCGCGCCAGGTCGAACCGCTGCCCCGGATGCCAGCGCCAACCGATGCTCCACCCCTCCTCCTGAGCTTGGCTGAGGCAGATCGGCTGCGACGGATCGCTCCACACCGCCGGTAGTTGCGCCAGGCCATGGGGCAGCTCGGGCGGCTCCAGGGCCGCCTGGGCAGCGGCGCTCAGCCCCGGCAGCTCGGCCAGCGGCAACGCCGCGTGGCGAGTCCAGAACAGCGGCCGCCCGGGCAGCAACTCCAGCACCCGCAGCCGATCGTCGGCGCTGAGCAGTTCATCCTTGTTCAACACCAGCAGGCCTGCTTCGGGCAGCGCTTCGGACTGCGCCGCCGGCAACGGCTGGCCCGCGGCCAGGGCCTGGGCGTCGAGCACCAGCACGCATGGCTGCAAAGCCAGCACGCCTTGCCAGGGCGCCTGCGCCAGCTGCTTGAGCAGTTGCACCGGATGGCCAAGACCGGAGGGCTCGATGAACAGCCGATCGGGCCGTGCCTTGCGCAGCAGACGCCCCAATCCGACCTGGAACGGCGCGCCGCTGACACAACACAGGCAGCCACCGGCCACCTCACCAAAGGCGATGCCGTCTTCGTCGCGGCTGAGCAAAGCTGCATCCAACCCGATCTGGCCGAACTCATTGATCAATATCGCCCAGCGCTCGTTGGCCGGCCGCTGGTCCAGCAGATGGCGAATCAGGCTGGTCTTGCCGGCGCCCAGGGGCCCGGCAATCACGTGGGTGGGGATGTTCTGCAGCATGGGGGAAATCCGAAAAAGCCGTGAAACGATGCTACGCCCTTCCCGGCCCTGGCGAAAATCCGCTCGCCCGTAGCCTCCTGCGCACAGGCGCTACCGAGGGCGGCATGGGGCGCGGGGCAGCCCCGGCGCCGAAGCTTGCGCAACCTGCGGCGGCGGCCTGTCAGCCCAGCCAGTCCAGGGTCAGGATCAACCGGCGCTCGCCGGGCGCAGGCTGCGGGGAGCGGTGAATCAGGCCGAAGCCTTCGTTGCCGTGCCATTTCTCACCCTTGAACAGCGCGACCGCGCCGCTGGCGATCTGCTGGATCAGCGCCGGATCCCGGGGCTCAGCCTCGGGTTGGCCCAGTTGTCGGCGATCCATTGCGCCTTCGCGCAGCCATTGGCTACCGATACCGGCATAGGTGGTGATCAGGCGCATCGGCACATGATCGACGTGGAAACGCGGGCACATGGCCTTGTCCAGCACGCGCAAGCGCAAACCCACCCGGCGGGCGCCCAGCAGGCAGGAAAAAGCGCTGACCAGCCAGGAAACATCGGCGATGAAGCCGTCATATCCCTGCAAATCGCTGAACTCTGACGCCAATCCGCGCAAATTCGGCACCGCGTCCTCGTCGGCTAATTCCAGGCTCAGGGACTGGGCCAGCGGCTCGTTCAACGACAGCAGCAGTTCGCCGAAATCCGCGATATGCGCCGGCAACTGGCGCTGCCAGAGCCCGAGGTTGATCTCATCGGCGAGCACTTCGGCCAGCACCGCCGGGGTCGAGCCGATCGCCGCACGCCGGGCCGCCCGCGCTCGTCCGGCCAGCAGGGACCAGGCCGCTGGACGCCTGGCCAACGGCGTCAGTGGCGTACCCAAGGCCAGCATCAGGCGGCCTCCTCGTCATGCCAGGGGCCAAACGGGTCGGCCAGCAAGCTCCAGGCCTCGACGCCCAGGGCCATTTCCCCGTCATCCAGCAGGCATTGGTCCAGCTCGGCGGTGAGTTGGGCAAAGTCGATGTTCTGGCCGATGAACACCAGCTCCTGGCGGCAGTCGCCGGTGGCGGCAGTCCAGTTGGACATGATCGCCGCCGTGCTTTCCTCGTCCTGGGGCCAGTGCTGCTTGGGCACGAAGCGCCACCAACGGCCGGCGAAGCCATGGCGCATCAGGCCGCCGGCCTGGGACCAGCTGCCCGCCTCCTGGTATTTGCTGGCGAGCCAGAAGAAGCCCTTGGAACGCAGCAACTTGCCGTTGCGCCAGGGCCGGTCGATGAAATCGAAGAAGCGCTGCGGATGAAACGGTCGCCGGGCCCGGTAGGCAGTGGAGGCGATACCGTATTCCTCGGTTTCCGGCACGTGTTCGCCACGCAGTTCCTGCAACCAGCCCGGCGCCTGGGCCGCTCGCTCGAAGTCGAAGCGGCCGGTATTGAGGATCTTCGCCAGCGGTACCTGGCCCATGACCATGGGGATGATCTCCGCCTGGGCATTGAGCCTTGCCAGGATCGCCAGCAGTTCCTGGCGCTCTTGGCTGCTGATCAGGTCGATCTTGCTGACCAGGATCACATCGGCGAATTCCACCTGCTCGATCAGCAGGTCGGTGATCGAGCGCTCATCTTCCTCGCCCAGGGTTTCCCCCCGCGAGGCCAGGCTGTGCGCGGCCTGGTAATCCACCAGGAAGTTCATGCCGTCGACCACGGTGACCATGGTGTCGAGCCGCGCGATGTCCGCCAGGCTCTGGCCGGACTCATCGCGGAAGGTGAAGGTTTCCGCCACCGGCAACGGTTCGGAAATACCGGTGGATTCGATCAGCAGGTAGTCGAAGCGGCCGTAGCGGGCCAGCTTGCCCACCTCTTCCAGCAGATCTTCGCGCAGGGTGCAGCAGATGCAGCCGTTGCTCATCTCCACCAGTTTTTCTTCGGCGCGATTGAGGCTGACATCACGCTGCACTTCGCTGCCATCGATGTTGATCTCACTCATGTCGTTGACGATCACCGCCACCCGCAGGTTGTCGCGGTTGCGCAGCACATGATTGAGCAAGGTACTTTTGCCGGCGCCGAGAAAGCCGGACAGCACGGTAACGGGAAGACGTTCGGTCATGGGTGGTTCCTCATCAGGTTCGCGGCTGGCTCAAAGCGCCCGTTGATGGCGTTCGCGCAGCTCTTGGCGTTCTTTGGCTTCGATGCACAAGGTGGCGGTGGGCCGCAGCAGCAAGCGCTTCAGGCCGATGGGCTCGCCGGTATCGCGACACCAGCCGTATTCGCCACGGGCCAGGCGCTCCAGGGCTTCATCGATCTTGTCCAGCAGCTTCTTTTCCCGCTCCAGCAGGCGCAGTTGCCATTGATGCTGTTCCTCGGCGCTGCCGATATCCGCCGGGTCGCTGTGGACCTCCTGCTCGCGCAGCAGGTCGAATTCGCCGCAGATGCGCTCCTGCAATTCATTGCGCTGTGCCAGCAGCAGTTCGCGGAAGAAGCCTTGCTGGGCTTCGTTCATGTAATGCGTATCGGGCTGGGCGAGCAGGTCTTGTTCAGTCATGACGGGTCACGGGTTGGGCTTGTTTTTATGTTATATTATAACAATGCAGATTCGCCAACCCTCTCTTGTCCGACATGACGAAGGGCGCGATGCTGCCCTCCTGCCGCCTTGAGAATCGCCATGCGCCCATTCCTGCCTGCCCTGCTTTGCGGCTTGCTGCTCACCGGCCACGCCGCAGCCGCCGTCCCCGACAGCCTGGCCAACTGCACCCGCAGCGCCAACCTGCTGGCCTGCGTCGATCCGCTGGGCAACGCCTATAGCGTCGCCACCGCCGGCAACACCCTTTACCTGCGGGGCTTCGAAGTGATCGGCAAGCGCTACTGGGCCCAGACCAGCAGCCGCTACGGCCAGCTGACCTTCTTCACCGGCCTGGCCTCCGACGGCGAAGCCTGGGTGGGCTACAGCCAGCGCGTGGGCTGGACCACGCGCAACCGGTTCTCCAGTTCCGGCGGCAGCCGTGGGCAATTCACCTGCAGCCGCATCATGGGCTGCTGAGAACGCCCTAGGCCTGGTTGCTCCTGGTTTCCTGGAGCCAGGCCATGTAGCTGTTGACCGGCGGATTCTTCTCGAAATAACGCTGCAAGCCCTGGAACAGGCCATCGGCGATCGCCTGCTGGTGCCGCGCGGTCACCAGGCGCTGGCTGTCGCGGCTGTTGGAGATGAAACCGGTCTCCACCAGGATCGAGGGCACATCCGGAGACTTGAGCACCGCGAACCCAGCCTGCTCCACGCGCTTCTGGTGCAGACTGGTAATCCCCGACAGGCTGTCCAGCACGGTGCTGCCCAACTGCAGGCTGGCGGCGATGGTGGCATTCATCGACATATCCAGGATCACCCCCGCCAGCATCGGGTCCTTGTCCTTGAGATTGAGCAGGCTGCTGGCCCCTAGCAGGTCGACGCCGTTTTCCCGCTGGGCCATGAAACGCGCGGTGGCCGACGTCGCCCCGCCTTCGGACAGGGCGAACACCGAGGCCCCGGAAGCGGTCAGGCGCGGCGCGGCATCGGCATGCACCGAAATGAACATGTCGGCTTTGTGCTTGCGAGCGATCTCCACCCGCTTGCGCAGGGGCACGAAGAAGTCGTCATTGCGCACCAGCTTCACGTCGAAACCCTTCTCGCGCTTGAGCCGCTTGGCCAGCAGTTGGGCGATGGACAGCACGACGTCCTTCTCGCGCTCGCCCCTGGCGCCCACGGCTCCCGGGTCCTTGCCGCCATGCCCGGGGTCCACCACCACGATGATGTCGCGCTTGGGATGGGGCCGGTCCGCCGGGGCCTGGGGTTTGGCAGCAGGGACCGCGGCTGCGGCGATGCCGGGGGCGCCCCGGGTGCTGCTGGCCAAGTCCAGCACCAGGCGATGACCCTGGCCATCCTGGGGCGGCAACAGGAAGCTGTTGAGCTGCACGGGCTGGTTCAAGTCGAGGACGATCCGCGTGTCGCCCTGGCCGAAGTGCCCGGACCGGATCGAGCGGATCACCGTGTTAGCCAGGGCCAACTGGCTGAAGTCACCCTTCAGGCGCGCGCCGCTCAGGTCGACGATCAGCCGCTCGGGAGCGCTCAGGGTGAAGGTCTTGTAGTGCACCGGGCCACTCAGATCCAGCACCAGGCGCAGCTTGTCGGCGGAGTTCCACAGCCGCGCACTTAGGATCTGCGTGGCCCCGACACGCCAGGGGAACACCAGGGCCGTACCGGCCAACAACAGGTTGAGCAATTGACGTCTATGCATGGCGACTACCGCGGATAAAGGAGCGTCCGTACTCACAAGGCAGGATGGGTGACCGTTGAGGAAAAACTTTCCATCGACTGTATTGTTATAATATAACATGTAGAATCTTTTCCAACGACGGACCTGCTCATGAACGCGCTGACTCTGCCGGATATCGCCGCGCAGGCCTCACGCCAAGCCTTGCCACTGGACTGGGTCGGCATGTGTGGCATCGCCTTACCTGTAGTAATAGATGGCCAACGAACCGCCGCCCTGGCCGACGCCGGGGTCAGCCTCGACGATGGCGAGGCCCGGGGCATCCACATGTCTCGCCTGTACCTGGCCCTGGAGATGCTGGAGCAGCAGAACCTGAACCCGGCCTTGCTGCGCCGGGTGCTGCAACGTTTCCTCGACAGCCATGAAGGCCTGGCGCAACACGCCTACCTGCGCCTTCACTTGGACCTGCTGCTCAAGCGCTCAGCCTTGGTCAGCCCATTGGCCGGCTGGAAACGCTATCCGCTGAGCATCGAAGCGCACTTGAAAAATGCGATGTTCCACGTGGAACTAAAAATCGACGTGCCCTATTCCTCAACGTGCCCCTGCTCCGCAGCGCTTGCGCGCCAGCTGATCCAGCAGCAATTCGTCGACGATTTCGCCAACAAGACCTTGCAACATGCCGAAGTCCTGGCCTGGCTGGGCTCGTCCCACGGCATCGTCGCCACGCCCCACAGCCAGCGCAGCCACGCTGAACTGCGCCTGCGCCTGGACAACTTCGTCGACGAATTACCGCTGATCGCGGTGATCGACGATGCCGAAAACGCCCTGGGCACCGCCGTACAAACTGCGGTCAAACGGGCCGACGAGCAAGCCTTTGCCCTGGCCAACGGACAGAACCTGATGTTCTGCGAAGACGCCGCTCGCCGCCTCAACCTGGCCCTGCGTCGCTCTCCCGGAATCAACGCCTTCACCCTGCGAGTGGTCCATGCGGAAAGCCTGCACGCCCATGACGCCGTGGCCGAAAGCCGCTGGAACTGGGAGGCCTGATGCTGCGCTGCCACGCCTTGCGCTGGGGACCGCCAGGCCAACCCCTGACTCCACCGCTGGATCTGCACCTGCCAAGTGGCAGCCTGAGCGCGATCATCGGCGCCAACGGCGCGGGCAAGAGCAGCCTGCTGAAAGTCTTCGCCGGCCTGCAAAAACCACTCTCGGGCAAGGTGGAGCGTAGCGAGCCCGGCCGTGGCGGCCTGGCTTTCCTGCCCCAGCAACAGCACCTGGACCGGCAGTTCCCCATCAGCCTGGCGGAACTGGTGATCGCCGGCCTCTGGGGCAAACGTGAAACCGCCGCCAGCCGCGCCCAAAAACTGCACGCGGTCCTCGCCGACTGGCATCTGCAAGGCCTGGAGAAACGCCCATTGATGGCCCTGTCCGGCGGCGAGCTGCAACGTGCGCTGCTGGCCCGGTTGACCCTCACCGAAGCGCCCTTGCTGTTGCTGGACGAACCCCATGCCGCCCTCGACGAGTCCGGGCAGGCCCTGCTCTGGCGCCACCTGCACAACTGGCATGCCCAAGGTCGCACCCTGGTGGTGGTCTGCCATGACCTGCCCGCGGTGCGCCAGCATATTCCCCAGGCCCTGTTGCTCAAGCACAGCGGCTGTGTGTTCGCCCACAGCCACGAGCTGATCGCCCACAGCCCCTGCGTGCAGGTGGCTTGATGCACCTGATCAGCCACCTCTGGCAGCCCTTCAACGAATTCATGTTCATGCGCCGAGCTTTGCTCGGCGGCCTGCTCCTGGCCTGTAGCACCGCTCCCCTGGGTGTGTTCCTGATCCTGCGGCGCATGAGCCTGATCGGCGATGCGGTGGCCCACGGCATTCTCCCCGGGGCGGCCCTGGGCTTCTGGTTCGCTGGCCTGAGCCTGCCGGCACTGACCCTCGGTGGGCTTGGCGCGGGATTGGGCATGGCCGGGTTGGCGGCCTGGATCACCCGGCGCACCGGGCTACGGGAAGACGCCAGCATTGCGGCCATCTACCCGATCTCCCTGGCCGCCGGCGTGTTGCTTCTCGGGCTGGCCGGAAAGCGCCTGGATCTGCTGCACCTGTTGTTCGGCTCAGCCCTGGCAGTGGATGGGCCGACCCTGGACGGCATGTTGATCGTCTCGGTCGTCAGCCTGCTGGCCATGGCCTTGATCTACAGGCCACTGCTGCTGGATACCCTCGATCCGCTGTTCCTGCGCAGCGTCAGCCGACTCGGCCCCCTGGCCCATGGATTGTTCCTGATCCTGGTGGTGCTCAACCTGGTGATCGGCTTCCAGGCCATCGGGGCCCTGATGGTGGTGGGCCTGATGATGCTGCCAGCCGCCGCTGCGCGTTTCTGGAGCCGACGCCTGCCAGCACTGATCGGGATCAGCGCAGCCCTGGGCTGCCTGTCGGTGTGGCTCGGCCTGTTGCTGTCGTTCCACTACTCGCTGCCCAGCGGCCCGGCCATCGTGTTGATCGCCGGCGGCTGGTACTTGCTGTCGGTGGTGTTCGGTCCGGTCCACGGCCTGCTGCACCGCCCGCCCCTGCCTTCATCCCTGTGAGGTTCTTGCCGATGCGCGCCCTACTCGTGCTGTCCAGCCTGCTGCTGTCCCTGTGCTTATCCAGTGCCCAGGCGGCGGACAAAATTGCCGTGGTCACCAGCTTCAGCATTCTCGCCGACATGACCCGCGAGGTCGGTGGCGAGCACGTACGGATCAGCAACCTGGTGGGGGCCGACGAAGACGCCCATACCTACGAACCCACGCCGGACGATGCCAAGGCGCTGCTCGGCGCCCGACTCATCATCAAGAACGGCCTGGGCTTCGAACCCTGGCTCGACCGCCTGGTCGCCAGTACCGCTACCCCGGCCACCGTGATTACCGCCAGCCGTGGCGTGATCCCGCGCAGCCTGGAAGAAGACGGCGAGAACATCCCCGACCCTCACGCCTGGCACAACCTGGCCAACAGCGAACTGTATGTGAACAACATCACCAAGGCGCTGATCGCCGCCGACCCGACCCATAGCAGCGACTATGAACGCAACAGCCAGGCCTACCTCAAGCGCATCTACCAGCTGCTGGCCGAAGCCAAGGCCAAGCTCGGCGCCCTGCCGCCGGGCAATCGGCGGATCGTCACCTCCCACGATGCCTTCGGCTACCTGGGCCAGGCCTACGGCATCGAGTTCCTCGCGCCCCAAGGCCTGTCCACCGAGCGCGAGCCCTCCGCGGCGGAAGTCGCCGCGCTGATCACCCAGATCCGCGCGGCCAGGGTCAAGGCGGTGTTCATGGAAAACATCAAGGACGCGCGCCTGCTCAAGCAGATCGCCGCAGAAAGCGGCGCGCGCATCGGCGGCACCTTGTATTCCGATGCACTGGCCGCCAGTGGCCCGGCGAGCACCTTCACCGGCCTGTTCCAGGCCAATCTCGACACCCTGTACCAGGCCCTGAGCCAGCCATGAACCCGCCTCCACCGCTATCGCTGCTGGACCTGGAAGCTGCACCCCGGGGCAGCCGCTGGCCATTGGCCGAGGTACTCGATGCCCTGCCCTGGAACGCCGATGGCCTGATCGCCGCCATCGCCCAATGCCACGACAGCGGCGCCGTGCTGATGCTGGCCTGGATGAATCGCCAGGCCCTGACCGAGACCCTGGCCAGCGGCCAGGTCTGCTACTGGTCGCGTTCGCGTCGCTGCCTGTGGCGCAAGGGCGAGAGTTCCGGGCATCGCCAGCGCCTGGTGGAGGCCCGCCTGGATTGCGACGGCGATGCCGTGCTGTTGCAGGTGCAGCAGAGCGGACCGGCCTGCCATACCGGGCGCCCCAACTGTTTCTACAACGCCATTCGCGATGGCGCGGTGGAAGTCATCAGTTCTCCCTTGAAGGACCCGCGCCATGATCCGTAAGAACCCCTCCGGCGACCTGCCGGTGATCGCCGAATCCGCCTATGTGGACAAGACCGCCATCATCTGCGGCAAGGTGGTGATCGGCGAAAACGTCTTCGTCGGCCCCTATGCCGTGATCCGCGCCGACGAGGTGGATGCCGACGGCCAGATGGAAGCCATCACCATCGGCGCCAATTCGAACATCCAGGACGGCGTGGTGATCCATTCCAAGTCCGGCGCGGCGGTGACCATCGGCCAGTACAGCTCCATCGCCCACCGCTCCATCGTCCATGGTCCGTGCGTGGTCGGTGATCGGGTGTTCATCGGCTTCAACAGCGTGCTGTTCAACTGCGTGGTCGGCGACGGCAGCGTGGTACGGCACAACTCGGTGGTGGACGGACGCGACCTGCCCCAGGGTTTCTACGTACCCTCCACCACCCGTATCGGGCCCAAGACCGACCTCGGGCAGTTTCCCCCGGTGAGCGTCAGCGCCTCGGAGTTTTCCGAGGACGTGGCGCGTACCAACGTCGACCTGGTGCGTGGCTACAAGGCCCTGCAGAACGAGTTTTGAACATGGGCCGAATCCTCATCCGCAACGCCCGCCTGGTGAACGAGGGGCGACAGTTCGAGGCCGACCTGCTGGTGCACAACGGTCGCATCGAAACCATCGGCAGCCTCGACCACCTGAGCGCCGAGCTGGAGATCGACGCCCAGGGCCAGTGGCTGCTGCCGGGCATGATCGATGACCAGGTGCACTTTCGCGAACCCGGCGCGCCGGACAAGGGCAGCTTGCACAGCGAGTCACGGGCGGCGGTGGCCGGCGGCATCACCAGCTTCATGGACATGCCCAACACCTCGCCCGCGACCCTGACCCTCGAGGCGCTGGAAGACAAGCAACGCCGCGCGGCCAAACACTCGGTGGCCAACTACGGTTTTCACTTCGGGGTCAGCAACGACAACCTCGACATCGTCGCCGCCCTCGATCCCACCACCGTAGCCGGGGTCAAGGTGTTCATGGGCGCTTCCACCGGCAACATGCTGGTGGACGACCCCCAGGTCCTGGATCGGTTGTTCCGCCAGGTGCCGACCATTCTCCTGGCCCACTGTGAACACACGCCGAGCATCCAGGTCCGCCAGCAACGCTGGCAGCAGTTGTATGGCGAACAGATTCCCGCCGCCGCCCATCCCCGCATCCGCGACGCCGATGCCTGTTATCGCTCCTCATCCATGGCCGTGGCCCTGGCCAGGCGCCACGGCACCCGCCTGCATGTACTGCACCTGACCAGCGCCCGGGAACTGGCGCTGTTCGAGGACCGGCCCCTGGCACAAAAGCGCATCACCGCCGAAGTCTGCGTGCATCACTTGTTATTCGATGACCGGGATTACTCACGCCTGGGGCACCTGATCAAATGCAACCCGGCGATCAAGTCCCAGGCTGACCGCGACGCCCTGCGCCAGGCCCTGAACAGCCAGCGCCTGGATGTCATCGGCACCGACCATGCGCCCCACACTTGGGCGCAGAAGCAACTGCCCTACACCCGCGCCCCCGCCGGGCTGCCGCTGGTGCAACACGCGCTGCCAGCGTTGCTGGAACTGGTGGCCGACGGTGTGCTGCCGCTGACCACCCTGGTGGAGAAGACCAGCCACCGGGTGGCCGACCTGTTCGCCATTCCCGACCGTGGCTACCTGCGAGAAGGCTACTGGGCCGACCTGGTGCTGGTTCGCCCGGAACCGTCAGGCCAGGCGGTGGACGAGCAACCGATCCTGGCCCGCTGCGGCTGGACGCCCTTCAGTGGCCGGCGCTGGCGGCATAGCGTGAGTACTACCCTGGTTTCAGGCCAGTTGGCCTGGCACCAGGGACGCTTGAACGAGGATTGCCAGGGCCTGCCCTTGCGCTTCACCCGCTAGCCGCCCTGCCCCGGCTCAGGAAGCGCGCGGCTTGACCGTGCCGCAATCCTGGCCGAGCCACACTGCTCGGGTATCCATGCTGCCTTTCTGCTGCATGCCGGTGGCGTTGAAGGTACCGATCACGTTGGTGGTGAATTCACGGTCGCTGATGAACTTCGCCACGCCACTGCCCTGGGCCTTGGGACAGCTGAAGCGAAACTTCCACTGGTTGCCGTTGCGCTCGGTGACTTGCTGCTGGCAACCCGATTGCGGGTCCTGCAGCGGGATGGTGTCGGACTTCACCTGCTCCGGGGTCAGGCAAACGCGAATGCCCTTGCCGCCCATGGTCACGCCTTGCTTTTCCAGCATGGCCCGCTGCTGC
Organism: Pseudomonas sp. KCJK8993; assembly: GCF_046230915.1. Taxonomy (NCBI): domain Bacteria; kingdom Pseudomonadati; phylum Pseudomonadota; class Gammaproteobacteria; order Pseudomonadales; family Pseudomonadaceae; genus Pseudomonas; species Pseudomonas sp. KCJK8993. The sequence goes on along the minus strand of NZ_JBJJLO010000120.1, from coordinate 5,299 downwards.
GGGGTCATCTGTTGCTGCAACTGGCCGAGGATCAACGACAGGTCCGGCAGGTTCTGGTCATCGATCTTCATATTGCTGCTGGTCAGCTCCCACAAGCCCGGCTGCAGCACCTGTGCCTGCGCCACCACCGGCAGCGCCAATCCCGCAGCCAAGGCCCAACCCAGTAAACGAAGTTTCATCGAATGACTCCTAGACAATAGTGGCCGTTAGACTTCGGCCAGGGCCCGGCGTTGCATGGGCAAGAAAATAGCGACATTCGCCCTGGATCATGGTCTGTTAGCGGATACACCGGCATCGAATTTTCAGGAGCATGGCTGCCCCATGGATTATTTTGGCCCACACCCTTTCGGTTATCTCATCGCACTGCTGCATTTTCTCGGGCTGATCGCCGCAATCCATGCAGTGCTCACGGTCCGCACCGCCCAAGGCGCCATCGCCTGGGCCCTGTCGCTGCTGTTCATGCCCTACCTGACGCTGATTCCCTACCTGGTATTCGGCCGCAGCACCTTCGATGCCTACATCCAGGCCCGGCGCCAGGCCAACGTGGAAATGCACAAGGCCATCAACGACCTGAACTGGCGGCCCTGGGTCGAAGAGGCCCTCGCCGCCCGCGCGTCCAAGGCCTATGCCGCATTGCGGGCGATGCCCAAGCTGGGGCGCATGCCCTGCCTGGCCAATAACCAGGTGCGGTTGCTGGTCAACGGCGACGCCACCTTCGAGGCGATCTTCAATGCCATCCGCCGCGCCCACAAGGCGGTGCTGATCCAGTTCTTCATCATCCACGACGACGAACTGGGCCGGCGCCTGCAACGCCTGCTGCTGGAGAAGGCCCGGGAGGGCGTGACAATCCACCTGCTGTTCGACCGCATCGGCAGTCACTCGCTACCGGCCAGCTACGTGCAGACCCTGCGCGATGCTGGCGTCCAGGTGCACGCCTTCGCCACCCGCAGCGGCTGGCTCAACCGCTTCCAGGTCAACTTCCGCAACCATCGCAAGATCGTGGTGGTGGACGGCATGCTGGGTTTCGTCGGCGGGCATAACGTAGGCGATGAATACCTGGGCCTGAAGCCGCCCCTGGCGCCCTGGCGCGATACCCATGTGCAGGTCGGCGGCCCGGTGGTGGCCTGCCTGCAGGAGTCGTTCGCCGAAGACTGGTTCTGGGCCACCCGCGAGCTGCCGCCGCTGATCCTGCCGGACACCTACCCCGATGGCGGCGTGCTCTGCCAGTTGCTGGCCAGCGGCCCGGCCGACGCCTACGAAACCTGCTCGCTGTTCTTCGTCGAGGCGATCCACGCCGCCACCGAACGGGTGTGGATCACCAGTCCGTATTTCATTCCCGATGAAGCGGTGTTCGCCGCCCTGCGCCTGGCGGTATTGCGCGATGTGGATGTGCGCATCCTGCTGCCGGCACGCCCGGATCACCGCATCGTCTATGCCGCCTCCAGCCTGTACGCCTTCGAGGCGGTGCGCGCCGGCGTGCGGGTGTTCCGCTACCAGCCCGGCTTCCTGCACCAGAAGGTGGTGTTGATCGACAACGAGATCAGCGCCATCGGCAGCGCCAACCTGGATAACCGTTCGTTCCGGCTGAATTTCGAAGTGATGCTGCTGACCGTGGACGAAGGCTTCGCCACCCAGGTACAGGACATGCTGGAAGCCGACTTCGCCAGGGCGCGAGAAGTGGCCAAGGAAGAAAGCCGCCAGACCCACCGCCTGCAACAACTGGGCATGCGGGTCGCGCGGCTGATTTCCCCGATCCTGTGAAGACGGCCCTTATGGGTTGTAGAGATCGTCGCGGGTCCATGGCAGTTCATGGCTGCCATCGGCATGGGCTTTCACCGCAAGGATCTGGTGCAGGTTGATCCAGCCCTTGGCAAAGGCGTAGGCGCAACCTGCCAGGTACACCCGCCAGATCCGCAGCGCCTGCTCCGGTACTTGCTTGGCCGCGGCCTCCAGGTTGTCTTCCAGGCGCTCGCTCCAGTGATCCAGGGTGCGGGCATAGTGCATGCGCAGGCTTTCCACATCGACGATTTCCAACCCGGCCTCGCTGATCTGCGCAGAGATCATCGACAGGTGCGGCAGCTCGCCGTTGGGGAAGACATAACGCTCGATGAAGTCCCCTGCTCCCCGGCCAACGGGGCGGCCGTCGGTGTGCTTGGCGGTGATCCCGTGGTTCATTACCAGGCCGCCTTCGCGCACGGCGCCGAACAGGGTCCGGCAGTATTCCGGCAGGTTGGCGTGGCCCACGTGCTCGAACATGCCGACGCTGACCACCTTGTCGAAGCGGCCATCCTGGGGCAGGTCGCGGTAGTCCAGCAATTGCAATTCCACCAGGTCTTCCAGGCCCTCGGCCTTGACCCGCTCGCGGCCCAGGGCCAGTTGCTCCTTGCTCAGGGTGATGCCGAAGACCTTGGCGCCGAACTCGCGGGCGGCATAGCGGGCCAGCCCGCCCCAGCCACAGCCGACGTCCAGCAGGTAGTCGCCCGGTTGCAGCCGCAGCTTGCGGCACAGGTGGCGGAACTTGGCCTGCTGGGCTTGCTCCAGGGTCTCGCTGCCGGTCTCGAAGTAGGCACAGGAATAGGCCATGTCGCTATCCAGCCAGAGCTGGTAGAAGGCGTTGGACAGGTCGTAATGGTAGGAAATGGCGGCGGCATCGGTGGCCTTGTCGTGCAGCGAACGCACGGGCTGGTCGCCTTCGTCGTCATCCAGCAGGGCCTGGCTCAGTTCGTCGCAGACCCGGATGACTTCGCTGATGGAGCCCTCCAGCTCCAGCTTGCCCTCGACGAACGCGCCCCCCAGCGCATCCAGGCTTGGGTGAGTGAGTTGCGCGACCAGCTGTGGGTCCTTGACCACGATGGTGACGTTGGGCTCGGGCCCGAGGTTGAACTCATGGCCGTCCCAAAGTCGCAGCCGCAAAGGCAATTGCAGATTCTGTAAGGCCGGTGGAAGTTGCGCGAGCATGGAAAATCCCCCCTTGTTCAGACGTCTGGAATGAGGGTAGACCATCCCTGAAAATTAGCAGGCTATCGATCTGATAGCGGTTTTCTATGATCAGCTGTGCTGCACCAAGCCATCCTCGACCCACTGTTTCAGCCAGGACACCGCCTGCAATGGGGCTCCCTCTTCATAAGTGACGGCCAGCTCGGCACAGAGTTCCGCGAAACTCCACTGCCCTGTGCTCATGCCCCGCAATGCCCAGGCCTCGTCAGTTGCCAGGGTGCGATAACGGCAGATCCGCTGCGCACGCCACACCAGGCAAACCTGCTCCTGTTCAAGTAAAGCAGGCAGGGGGAAATCCACCCGGTCCTTGACCGCCCGCCACTGCGCCAGGCTGTTGTAGCGCAGCGCCAACCACTGCACGCATGGCGCCAGGCGCAATTGCAAGCCGGGCCATTGCCCCGGCGCCAGGGCCGCCATGGCCGCTACATCCAGCACCGCCGCCTCGGGGGCATCGAACGCCAGGGTGAAGGCCCATTCCAGGCGCGCCAGCTCAGCCAATGGCAGGCCCTGCTCGGCCGGCAGATGCTCCTGGAGAAAGTCGGCGAACCCCTGCCCCAGCCAGCGCAGACTGAAATGCCGGGACGGCGAGCGCTCCAGGTAGGCAGCGACCAGGGCGCCGAACTGCTGGTCGCCGAGCCAGTGGCGGATGCTGGGGAAGTCGCTGTCCATTACCTCCTGCAGTCGGGCTCGATAGGCGTGGTGGTAGATCGCCAGGCCGCTGGCCACATCCAGGCTCGGCCCGCCCACCAGGCTGCGCTGCCACCCTGGCTCGGCCACGGGCTGCTCGCCCAGCAGATAGCGCTCGAATGCCTGTTGCCAATCGTTCAGGCGCATCGCTGCCTCCCGGCCAGGGCCTGCTGCCCCAGCTCCCGGGCCTTGCCCAGCTCGGCGAGCAACTGCTCAAGCGGCGGCAACTGATCGTCACGCTCCAACAATGTCGCCACCGGCCCCAGGTGTTCGAGGGTGCGCTGGTACAGCGCCCAGACCGGGTCGCACACTGGCTGGTCGTGGGTATCGATCACGTAGTCGCCATGGTCCTGGTGGCCGGCCAGGTGCAGTTGGCGTATTCGCTTGGATGGCAGCCCCTTGATGAACTGCCAGGGATCGAAACCATGATTGCGCGAGCTGACATAGACATTGTTCACGTCCAGTAGCAGCTCGCAGCCACTGAGCTGGCTCAAGGCCGAGAGGAATTGCCACTCGCTGAATTCGTCGTTCGCGGCCCGCACATAACTGGAGACGTTCTCCAGCACCAACGGCCGTTCCAGCACCTCCTGCACCTCACGCACCCGGCCGGCCACGTAGTGCAGGCTTTCCTCGGTATAGGGCAACGGCAACAGGTCGTGCAGGTGATGGGCATTGCCCCGGCTCCAGCACAGATGGTCGGAAATCCAGGCCGGACGCACTCGCCCGGCCAGCGTCTTGAGCTGCGCCAGGTAATCGTGGTCCAGGGAGTGGGGACCGCCGATGGACAACGACACCCCGTGCATCACGATGGGGTAGCGCTCGGCGATGGCATCCAGGTAATACAGGGCCTTGCCACCCTGGACCATGAAGTTCTCGGACACCACCTCGAACCAGTCCACCGCAGGGTGCTCATCGAGAATCTGCTGGTAATAGGCACTGCGCAGGCCCAGGCCATAACCCAGGCAAGAAGAAACATGGGACATCGCCAACTCCTCGCCGAGTGGCCGCAGCGGGCGTCCCCACCGCGGCAGCACTCGATCGCCGTTTACTCGCCGACCTTGCCGCCGGCCTTGTCACAGGCCGCCTGGGTCATGACCTTGAAGCCCTGGCCCTTGCAGGCGCCCATGCCCTTGCAGGCATGGTCCTTGGTCTTGCAGTCGTTCTGGCCTTTGCAACCGTTGACGCCGTAGCAGTGCACCTGGGCATCGGCAGCCATCGCCTGGGTGGCGACGCCGGCGAACAAGCCGGCGGCAGCGAAAGCCAGGGCGGCGCCGGCAGCGGTTTTCTTCATGTTCATCTTGGGTTTCCTCTAGTAGTCGATCGCAAGGATGGTGCCGGGGCGGCCTGGGCAGCCCCGTCATGTCACTAGAGAAAGGAAGGCGCTCGGCGTTACAGCCGGGATAAAAATAAATGCCGCCTGGTCAGGACTTGGCCAGGGGCTCCTGGAAACGCAGCAAGCGCCCGGCATTGCCCAGCACCAGCAAGGTGCTGAGGTTGTGCAGCACGGCGGCGATCATCGCCCCCGCGGCTCCCAGCCAGCCGAATGCGGCGAAGGCGACGATGGCCAGGGTCCAGCCCAGGCCGATGACCACGTTGGCCTGCAAGGTACGCCGGC
>NZ_JBJJLO010000119.1:0-19809 GCF_046230915.1 Pseudomonas sp. KCJK8993 | reverse complement strand
CCAGGCCCCCGCCGCCGAACTGCGGATCGCCCCGACCGTCGATCAGCACCTGCGCCTCTACAGTGTCGCGGCCATCGGCCTGAGCACCTTCCTCGGCACCTCCATGGCGGGAGCCTACTTCATCAGCCGGAACCTCAAGGCACTGGGGCGCGAGGCTGAGGTGAGGAAAGCCTGGACCATGGGCATCGGCGTTTTCCTGGCCATGACCCTGGCAGGCTTTTTCCTTCCGGATAACATTCCCGCCGTGGTCTTCATCCTGCCGCAGATCTATGGGATGAACGCCTACGCGCGCCAACTGTTCGGCCCCCAGGTGGTGGACCACAAGTCCAACGGTGGCCACTTCGTCTCGTTATGGCCAGTGGCGGGAATCAGCCTGCTGTTTGCCCTGGCCTTGGCGGCGGTGTTCTTGATAGCAGCGCTGCTTATCGGCCTCGAGTGATGCTTTCACGCTGAAACCACAACGCCGGGCAATGCCCGGCGTCCTTTAATCAGGCGGCCTCTTCCCGGGCCACGGCCTTGGGCTTGCGCCATTGCGGCAGGCCGATCAGCACCACGGCGCTGATGATCACCAGCATCGCCAGCGCCTCTTCCAAGCCGATGCTCTCGCCGACGAAGACGATGCCCAGCAACACCGCCACCGCGGGGTTGACGTAGGCATAGCTGGTGGCCGCCGCCGGGCGTACGTGCTTGAGCAGGTACATGTAGGCATTGAAGGCGATGATCGAACCGAAGCCTGCCAGGTAGGCCAGCGCCAGCCAGCCCTCCAGGGCGGGCATGGCTTCCAGGCGCTCGCCGCGCAGCAGGCTGCCCAGCAGCAGCACCACACCACCGACAAGCATTTCCGCGGCGCTGGCCATGGCCCCCTGGGGCAGAGGCAAGTGCTTGCTCCAGACCGAGCCGAAAGCCCAGGCCGCTGCGGCGAACAGCAACAGGGCCGCGCCCAAGGGGCTCGATTGCAGGTTGGAACCGAGGTTCAGCATGCCGATGCCGATCATCCCGAGGATGATGCCGGCCCACTCCAGGCGGGTATTGCGCGTGCCCCAGAAATAACCGCAGAGCAAGGTGAACAAAGGCACCGTGGCCACCGCCAGGGCCGCCACTCCGGAAGCCACGCCCAGGTGCTCGGCGACCGTCACCGCACCGTTGCCGAAACTCAGCAGCAGGATGCCGATGATCCCGGCAGCCTTCCATTGCGCCCAGGTGGGCGCCGGAACCCCACGCCAGCGCAGGAAGGCATACATCAGGCTGCCGGCGAGTACGAAGCGGATGCCGGCAAGCATCAAGGGTGGCCAGTATTGGACACCGATACGGATCACCAGGTAGGTCGACCCCCAGATCACGTAGAGGGCAAAGAATGCAGCGATCAACGGCAAGGGAAAGCGGCTTTGGCCAGGCATGGGATACGGCTCGGGAGGCAGGCAGGGAGGGAGGGCCCATTGTAGAAAGCCGAACGAGGCAAGCTTAAGTTACAAAACTTGTTTTTAAGAGCAGTACACTTTCCAAAACATGGAGTTCAGGGCTATATACCTTGCTTTCGAAAGCCAGGGTGTTTGGGAGCCTTCCATGGACAAATATGACCGCATGCTCTTGGCCCAGCTGCTGGAGAACGGCCGGGCGACTTATGCCGAGCTGGCGCGCAAGGTCAACCTTTCGGCACCTGCCGTGGCCGAGCGGGTCGCCAAGCTCGAAGCCAGCGGCGTGATCACCGGCTACCAGGCCAAGGTCGACATGGACAAGCTGGGATTGCCGATCCAGTGCGTCATCGAACTGCGCCTGGCCCAGCACGGCAACCAGAAAAGCTATGACGAACTGATCAAGATCCCGCAACTCACCGAATGCCACCGGGTCACCGGCGATCCCTGCGTGATCATGCAGGCCGCCGTGGGTTCGATGCCGGAGCTGGAAGAGCTGATCAACCGCGTCGCCCAGTTCGGCTTCAGCAAGACCTCCATCGTGCTCTCCAGCGCCATCGAGCGGCGCCTGCCCCTGGGACATCTGGAGAGCAACGGCAAACCTTCCACCTGATACACCATTGGCCTGTAGCCGCTGTCGAGCCAAGGCGAGGCTGCGCGAAGGCCCGTAGGGCCTTGCTTGAGGATTTTTCCAGCAGGCCTCGATCCCTGCGGTCGCTGCGCGCCCGTGCGCAGCCTGCGGCAGCGACTACACGAAGCGGCCCCGCAGGGCCTTGCATCACCCTTGCCGCGTCAGCGATGGCGCCGCAAGTGCTCGGGCACCTTGGCCGCCGGAACCTTCTGCAACTTGCACAAGAAATCGTGGGACAACGGGTGCAGACCGTGGGTATCGCGCAGTTCGCCCGCCAGGTGCACCAGCAGGTTGGCCGCCATCTCGGCGTCGGCCATGGCCCGGTGGGCCTGGCCGGTATGCGGCAGGCCGGCGTAGGCGGTCAAGGTACCGAGCTTGTGGTTCGGCGCCGCCGGCATCAGGCGCCGGGCCAGCAGCAGGGAACAGGCGAAGTTCTGCAACCGGGTGCGTCGGATCCGCCCCAGCTCGAAATCCCAGAACTTCTGGTCGAAGGCGGCGTTATGCGCCACCAGCGGCGTGGTGCCGACGAGTTCGTTGACTTCGTTCATCACCTGCTCCGCCGAGGGAGCCCCGCGCAGCATGGCGTTGCTGATGCCGGTCAATTGCTCGATGAACGGCGGTACCCGCACGCCGGCGTTCATCAGGCTCTGGTAGCGCTCGACGATGCGCCCCTGTTCGAGGATCACCACGGCGATCTCGGTGGCCCGGCAACTGCTGCTCGGGGAAAGCCCGGTGGTTTCGAAGTCGATGACGGCAATGCGTTCCAACCTGTTTTGCTCCGTATGAATCCGTTTTCAGCTTTTCAACAGCAAGGCGCCTTCGATCGGCACATAGCGGCTGGCGGCGCGAATCAGCGAATTGGCGGTCAGCCCCGGCACGCCGTAGGCCACCGCGCTGACGCCGTGCTTGTGGATGATGCGCTCCAGCAACAGGTCGAAATCGCCGTCGCCGGAGGCCAGCACCACTTCATCCACCTGGCTGGCGGCGTCCATGATGTCGATGGTGATACCCACGTCCCAGTCGCCCTTGGCCGAGCCGTCGCTGCGCTGGATGTAGGGTTTGAGTTTGACCGTGAAACCCAGGTTGCGCAGGATCTGCTGAAACTGCTGTTGCTTGCTGTCGCCGCGATCGATGGCATAGGCATAGGCCTGGACGATCTGCCCGTGCTTGCTGATATCGGCCCACAGCGCCGCGTAGTTGAAGTGACAGCCATAGGCCTGGCGCACGGTGTAGTAGAGGTTTTGGACATCGGCGAACAGGGCGATTTTTTTCACCGCTAATCCTCATGGCGCAGCAGCACGGCAACTGGATCGACCCTTGGGGTCGGAAAAGTCGTCCAGTATGCCAGCGCCAGGGATTGTTCCGCGAATTATCGGCCCGGGGCATGTTGTGGCCCCGGACCGATGGTAGGTCAGACGAAGGAGTCGTCGTCGGAGAAGAACGAGCTGTCGTCGTTGTCGTAGCCCGCGTCGTTGAAGCCGCCCTGGTCATTGCCCCAGCCGCTGTTGTCGCTGGCCGGCGCCGGTTCTTCCTTGATGACTTCGACGACTTCCTGGGGCTGCTGGTTGCCGTGGAACAGGCTGCTGATGCCCTGGGCCAGCATCACGCCGCCTGCGACACCGGCGGCGGTCTTCAGCGCGCCCCCCAGGAAACTGCTGCCAGCCGCTGGCGCCTGCTGTGGCGCGTAGTTCTGTTGCGGCGCAGCGCCGAACCCCTGCTGGGGGGCACCGAAGTTCTGCTGTGGCGTGCCAAAGCCCGGGCGTGGCGGCTCACGCCAGCCACCACCGGAAGATGGCGCCGGGCTCGGGGCCGGGGCCGGTTGCGCTTCGCGGGAGCCACCGAAGATGCTCGACAAGAACCCGCCACTCGAGGCCGGGGCCGGGGCCGCCTGGGACTTGGCCCGTTGCAGGTCGGCCTGCAATTGCTGGACTTGCTGGGTCAGCTGCTTGTTCTGTTCGTCGAGGCTCTTGAGGGCAGCCTCCTGCACCAGGATCGCCTGGGTCATGAAATACCCGGCCGCAGGCTGGCGGGTCAGATGCTCCTTGATCCGCGCCTCGGCCTGGGCATCACGCGGGGCTGAATCCGTTTCGGCTTGCTGCAACCGTGAAAACAGTCCATCGATCAGGGTTTGCTCTTCGCTATTCATGGCGACCTCTTTAGATTGCCGGTAAAAATCCGCTCTACGGTCCGAAGGGACCGCGATACGCGACAGTTATGGGGTTGGCGCGTCGACTTTCAATGGTCTTTACCCAAGGTTTACGTTTGCTTCCCCAGGGCCTGCATCGGTTAAAGTGTCCAACCGCTTCGCCACTGCGATCCCTTCGATGAATCCGTTAGACGTTCTGCGCGACTCCCTGTACTTCTTCCAACGCAACCTCGGGCGCATCGCCCAGCTGTGCCTGCCACTGGTGATTTTCGAGGCGCTGCTGCAACAGGTTGCCAGCAAGGCCCTGGGACCGAATGCCTTTTCCGGGTACAGCGTGATCGTCGGCCTGCTGGTGTATCCGCTGTACACCGGCGCACTGATCCTGTTCCTCGATGCCCGCACCCGTGGCGAATCGCCCCGAACCCGTGACCTCTTGGCCATGAGCCTGAGCCTGTGGCCGCGCTTCGCCCTGCTGACGGCGGTCAGCACCCTGCTGATCTTGCTGGGGCTGTCACTGTATTTCCTGCCGGGCCTGTGGCTGATGGTGGTCCTGGCCTTCGCCGAGTACCTGCTGGTACTCAAGGGGGCATCGCCGCTGAATGCCATCACCGAGAGCTTTCGCCTGACTCGTGGGCATTTCCTACGGATCCTGGTGTGCATCCTCTGCGTGATGACCCCTTTGTGGCTGCTCAAGGGCGCCAGCGAAGCCGCGTATCCCGATCCCACGCCGCTGCTGGCGCTAACGATCGACAGCGCCTACAGCTTCCTCCAGTTGTTCACCAGCGTGGTGCTGTTCCGCCTGTTCATGCTGATCAGCCAGCAGCCGGACAAACGCTGAACCCCCGGCGCGGCCGCTCTACCCCCTTGGGTGACGGCTGCGCACTCGGTTATGCTCGGACCCCATCCCGCAACGCCATAAGCCGAGCCGATGATCCGTCTACTTCGCGTGACCCTGTTGAGCCTGCTGCTGATCGGCCTGGTATTGGCCGGTCTGATCTACAGCCTGACCTGGCGTCCCCAGGCCAAGGAAACCCTGGCGGTGTCCTGTAGCGCCGAGGCCGCGCCGCTGATCCCGGGCCAAGCGTTGAAGGTGATGACCTGGAACCTGCAGTACCTGGCCGGCAAGCGCTACGTATTCTGGAACGACCAGGCCCATGGCCAGGACGAACGCCCCACCCTGGAGGACATGGCTTTCAGCCTCGACGAGGTGGCCCGGGTCATCCGCGACGAACAGCCGGACCTGGTGCTGCTCCAGGAGGTGGACCACAACGCCAAGGCCAGCGCCTACCAGGACCAGCTCAAGCTCCTCCAGGAACGCCTGGCCGACCTCTATCCCTGCAGCACTCGGGCCTACGACTGGAAGGCCGATTTCGTACCCTCCGCGCATATCTTCGGCAGCGTCGGCCGGCAACTGGCAACCCTCAGCCGCTACCGCATCGAACACGCCGAGCGCCTGCAACTGCCGGTGGCGGACCACAACGTCATCAGCCGGCAATTCCTGCCGCGAGACGCCCTGTTGCTCAGCTACCTGCCCCTGAACGACGGCGGACAACTGGCGGTACTCAATACCCACCTGGAGCGTGCACAGCAGGCCGGCGAAACCCAGGCCCGGCAAGTCGCGGCCATCGCCAAGACCCTGGACAAACTGGAAGGCCGTGGCACTCCCTGGCTGATCGGCGGCGACTTCAACCTGCTGCCCCTGGGCCAGTACCGGCGCCTGGATGAAAACCAGCGCGCGCCCTACAGTGCCGACAGCCCGCTGCATCTTTTGTGGGACAAGTACCCGATGATCCCCAGCAATACCCAAGCCAGCGGTGCCGACCGCGCGCGCTGGCTGACCCACTATCCCAACGACCCCGGTCTCGATGGACCGGACCGAACCGTCGACTACCTGTTCCACAGCCCGCGCCTGAAGCGCGTGGAGTCGCGGGTCCGCCAAGACGACACCCTGCGCATCTCCGACCACCTGCCGGTGCTCGCGCGCTTCCTGCTGCCGGCCCAGTAGGCGGCTTGGCGGCTAGGGCTTGGCGATGATGGTGAAGGTCAGGATGTCGCTATAGATACCGCCCTTGGCGTTCTTCTCGGTGGAAACATCGAAAGTCGGCCTGAAGCAGGTCTTGCCATTGCTGTTGAGCTTGAACACCCGGTTGGATGGATTGGGCAGCACGACATTGTTCGAACCTTCATTCAGCGTCAGCTGGTAAGGCAAGCCGGGCGCCTGAGCATTCTGGTGCTTGAGCAAGTACTTGCCGTTGGCGGACAGGCCGTTGCGATTGCCCGCATCGATCACGTACTCCTGGTAAGTGATGTAGTTATTACCCTTGTAGCTGAAACACAACTGGTCCTTCGGAGCACTGAAGGACTTGTGCGTCACACCGCCACGGACCAGTTCGCCAAGGTCCCAATCGGGTGCGGTCATATTGATGAGGACATCTTCGGGAGGGGGTGGCACGCCGGGATCGATCAAAACCTTGCACTCCCCTCCTTTATTGCTTGGAGCGATATAAGCCAATCCTTTTATATCGGCATAATCATCGCCGTTCGTATAAATCCCCGCTCTAATCCCCACTGCTGGCCATTGACTGACGGAGCTGTTCTTGACTGTCACGATAATATCGCTGAGAAACGGACCTGTTTGCAGCCAATCTCCACGATTCCCAAGATAGATCACATATCCTCCTGAGCTTATTACCATGGCGTTCGAATATCGGACCCCATTCAATGTCGCCGACGTTGCCACACTCGAAGTAGGCATGAGTCTTCCGTTCTCATCATAGGTATAGAACAGTATTCCTCGAGACCGAAAAGCCTTTTTCTCGATAAGTTCTAAAGGGACCTCCTTCCAAGAGACAGTAACCGTCAGGGTACTGGTGCCATTGTTATTGTCCGTATAAGAGCAACCGCTATAACCCTCGATAAGAGAATCAGTAATCAACTTGAGAGCCAACGCCTGACCCGTATAAAAGAAGATTGATGTAACAATCAATGAAACAAGCCATCTGCGTCCACTACGCTGGCTTCTTGAGCATTGCATGACTGTCCTCAAAGCGTTATCAGGAAGAACCCACGACCGTCACATAGCCGCAACTTATCGCCTATGGTCGCCCCCCAGAGAGGTCCGAAATACCCCGTCTGACCCAAGCGAAAACTCTTCCAGTTCGGCCCAAGGCATCCAATAAGACGCCCCTTAAAAACAGGCCCCATGCCCGCGAAACGATGCCCGGCATCAGAACAGCTTCACCAACCGCAAATTCAGCCGCTCACGCTCCTTGAAGCCCTGCTCCACCGCCATGTCGCGACCCAATTGCACCTGGACCTGCACATCGGGCACCAGAAAGTGAGTCAGGGTCAGGCGTGCATAGGAAGTCCTGAGCTCATCGCCCTGGTCGTCACCGGCCACCGAGGTCCGCGCCCCTGTGACATAGCCACCGCCAAAGCCCAGGGTGGTGGCCGGCGCCAACTGATAGCGCAGGAACGCCTGGTACTCATAACGGGCCTTCTGTTTCTGGTTCGCCCCGGTCGGACCGTAGTCGTGGTTGCGCGTGTACCAGCTGGCATCGGCCACCGTATCCAGCGACCAGCGTTCATCGAAGTGATGCACGTAGGCGCCCTGCAGTACCAGGCGCCAGCGATTTTCCCCCAGGTTCAGGGCATCGTCCCGGTCGTAGCTGCCAGTGGGCGCCTGGACAAACACCCCAAGGCCCAGCATGTCGCCATGGCGCGTGGGCAGCCGCAGCTTGACCACCGATCCCAGGTTCAGGTCGCCCGTCCCCGACTCGTTCCCCAGTACCCGGGCTTCGCCCCCTGTGCGCAAATGGCCGAATGGCAGGATCGCCTGGGGCTCCCAATAGAGCCTGTCGCTCAACGGCACCGACTGCACCAGGCGCAACAGGCCCATGTCGGAGCGCAGGCGGAAATCGTCCGAGACTCGATGGCCAGAACGGTAGAACGACGCGCTCCGGGCCTGCTGGTAGTACATCAACAAGGCTGTCTTGCCGGCGGGTACCGGCTCATAGTCGCCTGGCGCAGTCTCCATGGCGCAGACCGCGTCAACGAAGGCGAGCGGCAGGCAGAACACTGCAGCAATGGACTTTTTCATAGCGCACTCCCGCCTGAAGTTCAGCCACGTAGCAGGCCTGTCTGGCCATGGCAATTGATGTATTCGAACCATTGGGCGCTGGCCGGGATGACCGCCACTTCGTGGTACAGCCGCAACGCCACCTGGAAGTCGAGCGCCTGGGTGTAGCGCATGAAGCGTCCGAAGATGGCCAGGTGGGTCGGATGGGACCTGGCCCAGGTCTCGAGCCGGGCCAGATCGTCGAAATGCGCGAGCCCGAAGCTCTTTTCCAGTGGCGCGCCGGTACAGGCGTCCAGCACCTGCATCAGGCGGCAACTGCGGCAACCGATGACGCCCCCCTCGTCCCGCAAAAAATCCATGCCGGCCTGCAGCACCGGCTGGATATCCTCCAGGTAAAGCTTGCGCTCCTGCCGCGAGGTGGCCGACCAGTCCTGGCCGGAGCGGATCAGGCACAGGTTCTCCCGCCCCGGCACCCGTATCCGGGCACCTGTCCCGGTCTTTTGCGCAACATCGCCGCGTGCACCGACCAGCTTGTCCACCTGGGCCCGAGGCAGCCGGTCCCGGGCACTGCCCCAATAGCCATGCTCACGGACCACACCACTCATACCACTGCCGAGATGGGCGATACCCTCGACCCCATCCGGGGACGAAAACAGCGTCTCGAACCATTCCTGGCCCGGCGTCACGATCTCGACGAAGCGGCCCGTGGCTTCTGTCTCACGCTCCGGCGCCTGCCACCACTGGTCGAAACCGCTGTCGCAGCGCCAACGCTCGAAGGCCGCGACATCGGCCCAATAGGCGATGGCCACCAGATTATGCGTTCCCGTCGCGTCCTGGCATTGCGCCGGGTCCCAATACAAGGGGCCGTTCGCCAGGGCAAACCGTTCGATATACGGTGCCAGGCTTTCCAGCCCCAGCGGCCCGGGGGCCTGGGCGCCGAAACAGGCCATCACGACCCGCTCCACCAAAGGCGTGAAGCGCGCCGTCCAGGCCGGAAACGGCGCCTGGTAATCGTGTGGAGTACTGGCCGCTTCAAGGCGCGGGCACACCAGGTGCTTGGGAATAGCCGATTCGATGCTCACAGGACCTCCTGCGGTGCCATGTCCAGAATTTCGCTGATGCTGGTGGCGTCACATTCCACGACGGGGGTGTAGGCGTTGCGGTTGAACAGCAGTCGGGTGACGTCGGGACGCGCGTAATGGCCGACCGGATCGGCAGCGAGCTTGGCGCCGATCAGCGCGGCCGGATCCAGCGTCGCGTAGAGGATGCCTTCCTCACGCTCGTCCAGCGGGCTGGCCAGGTCCGCACCGTCTGGCCCGAAGATTCGTGCATGGCCACCGCCGGCTTCCAGCAGCGCGCGCTGCTCGTCGGTGGCGCACAGCAGATCGAGCATGTCCGGGGTCACCACGGCGCAGGATGCCAGCACGAAGCACTGGCCTTCGGCGGCATACAGCCGGGAAGCCGCCAGGTTGACCTCCGGCCCCAGCGCCGCCGTACCGCGGCGATAAAGGCTGAAGCTCGGCCAGGCGGCGACATGGATCTGCTCATGCTGGGCATACATTGCGTAACGGCTGAGCGGTTGCAGGTGTTCCCAGCAACACAAGGCCCCCAATTGACCGAGGCTGCTGCCGAAGGTGGCCAGCGAAGAGCCGTCGCTTTCACCGAACAGCACCCGCTCCACATGGGTGGCCTTGAGCTTGCGCCGAGTCCCGAGGGTGCGCCCCTGGTCGTCGATCAACCACTGGCCGATGTACAGCGAGCCGTGGTCGCGTTCGCTGTAGCCCAGCACCACATGGATGCCGTGCTGGCGTGCCGCCTCGCTGATCCGCCGGGCCTGTTCGCTGTCGAGCACCAGGGAGTTCTGGTGGTAGCGCTGCACCAGCGGCATGTAGTTCGCCGGCGCATCCAGCCACAGGAACCAGGGGTAGCCGGGAATCCAGGTTTCCGGAAAGGCGATCAGCCGGGCGCCCTGGCTGGCGGCTTGCTCGATCAGGGCCAGGGTCTTGTCCACCGTGCCCTGCAGATCGAGAAAAACCGGAGCCGCCTGGACGCAGGCGACCTTGATCTTGGCTTGCATGTCTTGACCTCCATCGGGTGATGACCAGAGGTTAAGGGCAGCGCCAAGCGATCCATTAGGACCTGGAGGAAGCGATGCTTGACCCTGGGGGAACAGTGGCCGCTGGCCTTCGAATTGCATTCTTCATTGCCCTCCTTTGCCTTGTCGTGACGCCAGCCATGCTCACTCGATTCGATACAGGCGCTATCCGTCCCCACGAACGCCAGGCCTTCTGGCAGGAAGTGGTGTGCGCGACCTTCGTCCCGCTGGAGTGCCGGATCGGCGCGCAGGTGGCGTTCGATGGACAGTTGTGCGCCCATGACCTGGAGATGCTGCGGGTGGTGGACATACGTGCCAGCGGCCAACTGGTGCGCCGCGATCGGCATTGCATCGCCCGCAGCCCGGATGAATACGTGCTCGTCAATCTCGCGCACGCAGGCTGTTCGCAACTGATCCAGGATGGTCGCGAGGCGGTCCTGGACCGGGGGGACTTCGCCATCTACGACACTCGCCAGCCCTACGAGCTGCGTTTTTCCGGCGACTTTCGCCAGACCGTATTGCAGGTCCCCCACCAGGCCCTGCGCGAGCGCATCAGTAACATCGAGCGGCTGACCGCCCTGACGCTGTCACGAAAAGACCCAGTGGCATGCCTGGCCTTCGACTACCTGAGCGGCCTGGCCCGGCTCGACGACAGCGTCAGCAGCGAATCGCGACGCCGCCTGAGCCATCAGGGCCTGGACCTCCTGGCCACCGCCCTGGCCGAACGCGGCAGGGGCATCGCCCAGCCTTCGGCTCGCCGGACGGCGCTGCTGTATCGTCTCAAGGATCATGTCAGGGCCAACCTGGCGGACAGCGAACTGTCCCTGGCCAGCGTGGCGGGGACCTTCGGGATCACGCCGCGCTACGTCAACAGCCTGTTCCAGGACGAGCAGACTTCGTTCGGCCGCTTCCTGCTCGATATCCGCCTGCAAGCCTGCGCCGACCAACTGGGCAGCCTTTCCCAACGAACCGCCCTGATCAGCACCCTGGCCTATCGCGCAGGCTTCACCGACATGGCCTATTTCAGCCGGGTATTCAAGGCACGGTTCGGTTGCAGTGCCCGGGACTTCCGGCATGCCACCCTGCCTGGCCTTGACGGGCCGCCGGACTGAGCGGCTGGCAACCGCGAGAAATCCAGCCGCTGGAAACGGCTAGCCGCCCTGTCCCGGGACCGGCAGCGGCGCATCGCTGTGCCATGCCGTCGTGGGCCGGCTGAACAGGTTCTCGGTCTGGAAACGGGCGATCCGCCAATGCCCCTCTTCCACGGCGAAGCGCACCGTCAACCTGGCCGCATTCAGGTGGGAACCGCCCTCGGTGAAGCTGCTGGCTTGCAACATCATCCAACTGCCCTGGCCCTGGTCGCCGTCCACCTCGATGACCTCGCTGGCCAGGAAATGCGCATTCAAGGCAAAGTGCGCCGGCGTCTTCATATAGGTGGCGAACATCGCGCGGATCGCCTCGCGACCTTGGTAGCCACCGAAACTCGCGGCGTAGCGCGCGCCCTTGCCTTCCCAGACCGCCTCGCGGGTGAACAGGCCGGCCAGTTCATCCAGGGGCGTGCGGGCGTCGAGGGCATCGCACAACGTCATGTAGCGATTGATGCAGGCGCGGATCGCCTGCTGGCTTTCGAAGAAGCGCAGGCGGGCCTGCAAGTGGGAGATAGCGCTCATCCGGACCTCGTGTTCGGCAATGGGGAATGCACCACGGTAAAGAGTCAGAGCCCGCTGGTGTCATGGATGCCGAACAGCAGCCGCTGCGCCACCGCCAGCAGCTTGGCGTCCGCGCCCTTGGCGGCCACCAGTTGCAGGCCCACCGGCAATCCTTGCGCGCTGCCCAGCGGAATGCTCAGCGCCGGGTGCCCGGACAGGTTGAACGGTCGCACCAGCGAGGTCATGCCCAGCACCGCCCGGGTATCGGCGGCCTCCTCCACGCGCAGGGGAAAGTCGGGCATGGTCGGCAAGGCCAGCACATCGCAACTGGCCAGCACGCGGTCGACCTCGGCGCTAAAGCGCCGGCGCACCTCCTCGGCCTCGGCGAGCGCCTGATCGCTGGTCTGGCCGGCGGCCGCCAGTCGGTCGGCAACGTCCGCGCCCACCAGGCCACTGGCCAGCAGGTGGCCGCAGCCTTCGAAGGTCTCGCGATTGATGACCACCAGGCCCGCGTCATAGGCCGCGGCAAAATGCTCGAGCTCGACATCCAGCAGGGTCAGGCCGCTGGCCGCGAGCGTATGCTGGACGACTTCGAGAATCGCCGGCGCGGCGGGCACCGGCAACACCCCGACCCGGGCCTGGGACGGCACCTGGGCCATGCTGAAGGTCGGGTCGAGCATGCCCATGGCGCGAATCAGCATGGGCAGGCTCGCCGCCAGGGGGCCGACGCAATCCAGGCTGCTGCGCGCTGGTAGCACGCCTCGGCGGCTGATCCGGTCGAAAGTCGGCTTGAGACCGTACACCCCGCAGCAGCAGGCCGGGACCCGGATCGAACCCCCGGTGTCGGTGCCCAGGCTGAAATCCGCCAGGCCGGCGGCCACCGCGGCGGCCGAACCGCTGGAAGAGCCACCGGGGATGCGCCCCGGGAACCGCGGATTGGCCGCCGTGCCCAGGTAACGGTTGATACCGGTGGTGCCGAACGCCAGTTCGTGCAGGCTCACCTTGGCGGTCAGGCGAGCACCGGCGGCCAGCAGGCGCTCGACCACCTCGGCATGCCGCTCGGCCAGCGGCGCCTGCTCCAGGGCCCGGCTGGATGCACGGGTGGCGGTGCCGGCGACATCGATGGTGTCCTTGATCATGACCCGGGGGCCGCTGCTGCCCAGGTCCAGTGACTCAACTATGATGGTCATTTTCACCCCCCTTTTTCCAGGATCGGCCTGCAGCTCCTTAGCGACAGGCTCCCCTGACGACTAGTTGAACAATCAACTGAATATTCCAGTAAAATCGTCGCACTCCCCAGCCCTATACCAGGCTGTTCGCGCCATATGGCACAGAACCTCGAACTGGCTATGATGGCGCGGCCCTCCACGGACAAGCAGTGAATCGATGAGCAACTCGAAGAACCCCGGTCAGCCCCACCACGACCCTGCCAGCAGCGACTTTCGCAAGGAAGACTTCCCGTTCTACTGGCTGGCCCGGACCCACGGCCGCTATACCCAGAACATGGAACGCCTGCTCAAGAAGGTCGACCTCGACGTGCCCCGCTGGCGCGTGTTGTGGATCCTCAAGGAGAACGGCGAATCGAGCATTTCCGAGATTTCCACCCATGCCATCGCCAAGCTGTCGACCATCACCAAGATCGTCTACCGCATGAAGGACGACGGCCTGGTGGACACCGCCCCCAGCCCCGAGGACGGCCGCGTCACCCAGGTACGCATTACCGAGACCGGCCAGCGCGC
The DNA here is from genome assembly GCF_046230915.1 of Pseudomonas sp. KCJK8993. Classification (NCBI taxonomy): domain Bacteria; kingdom Pseudomonadati; phylum Pseudomonadota; class Gammaproteobacteria; order Pseudomonadales; family Pseudomonadaceae; genus Pseudomonas; species Pseudomonas sp. KCJK8993. The sequence goes on along the minus strand of NZ_JBJJLO010000119.1, from coordinate 6,059 downwards.
CGTCGAACGCATGCAGGACATCACCCATGAACTGTTCCAGCGCAGCTTCAAGGGCCTGACCCAGGCCCAGGTGCAGCGGCTGAACCATATGCTGGAAGTGGTGTTCCACAATCTGGAAAGCCTGTAGCTACCATCGGCGCACGACGCTCCCGAGCCTCAACAGGCCTTGGAGGCCTCGCACACCCGGTGGTAGGCCCGGTTGAAGTACACCAGCCCATCATCGCCAGCGCCGTGGCGGATGCCCTGGATCTGGCAGTAGAAGATGCTGTGCGAGCCCACCTCGTGCACTTGGGCGATACGGCAATCGAAGTTCACCAGGGCCTCCTGCATTACCGGCGCGCCGCTTTCCAGCACCGTCCAGTCGGTGGCGGCAAAGCGCTCCTCCATGCTCAATGCCTTGTTGGCGAAAGCCCCCGACAACGCCTGGTGGGTACCGGCCAGGACGTTCACGCATAACGCGCCGTTGGCCTTGAACTGGGCGTTGGAATACGAAGAACGGTTCATGCACACCAGCAGGGTGGGCGGCACATCGGTCACGCTGCATACCGCCGAGGCGGTGAAACCGAAGCGGCCGGCAGGACCATCGGTGGTGATCACCGTCACGGCGCCACCGAGCAGGGCCATCGCGTTGCGAAATTGGTTTACGTCTACCATGCTCGTTGCCCTCAGATATCCAGCACCAGTTTTTTCGATCGAGCCCGTGAACAGCACACCAGGATCTGGTCGTTGGCGGCTTTTTCTTCATCGGTCAGGTACACATCGCGGTGATCGGGCTCGCCTTCGAGCACCTCGCACAAGCAGGTTCCGCATACCCCCTGCTCACAGGAAATCTCGATCTTGATCCCCACCTGGGCCAGGGCATCGAGGATGCTCTGGCCGGCGGCCACCCGGACGCTTCTGTTGCTGCGGGCGGCGACCACCTCGAAGTCTTCGCCGCGGGTATCCACCGCCACCTGGAAATATTCCTTGTGGATATGGTCCTCGGCGTAACCCCGCTCCCGGGCGCCGGCGATCACCCAGTCCATGAAGCCCGCCGGGCCGCAGGTGTACAGGTGGGTGCCGACCGCGCCAGGCCCCAGCACCCGCGCCAGGTCCAGGCGCTGCTCCAGGCTCTCGTCATCGAAATGAGTCTGTACGCGATCGGCGAACGGCGCGCTGGCCAGTTCCGCGAGAAAGGCACTGCGGCTGCGCGAGCGAGCGCAATAGTGCAGCTCGAAGTCGGCTCCCCGCAGATGCAGGGTATGGGCCATGGCGATCATCGGCGTGATGCCGATCCCGCCTCCCAGCAGAATGCTGCGCCCGGCCCCCGGCGCCAGAGGGAACAGGTTGCGGGGCATGCTGATCTGCACTTCGCGTCCCTCGAGCAGGATTTCATGCACGCCTTGCGAACCGCCCCGTGACGCCGGGTCCTTCAGGACCCCAAGGCGATATACCGCGCCATCGGCCGGATCGCCACACAGCGAATATTGGCGCACCAGGCCGGGAGCGATGTGGATATCCACATGGGCCCCCGCCTCGAATGCCGGCAGCGTCGCGCCGTCGACATGCCCCAGGTCGAGGACGACCACATCGTGTCCCTGGAGCTCGCGCTTGCGCACGACGACCTTCAACAATTGTTCATTCATGACTGCATTCCTCATCACGACAGGGGCGAACAGGCGCCCGGGAAATCAACGCATGAACAGGCCGCCGTTCACGTCCCAGGTGGCGCCGGTAGTGAAGTAGGCCTCGGGCCGCGCCAACTGCACGATCAGGTCGCCGATGAAATCCGCATCCCCCAGGCGTTGCACCGGGACGCCAGCCAGCAGGCCGGCCATGCGCTCGACCGGGATCGCCGCACGCACCGCCGGCGAATCGATGGGCCCCGGGGCAATGGCGTTGACGGTGACCCCACGGGCGGCGAATTCCTTGGCGAAGACCTTGGTCAGGGTGATGATCGCGCCCTTGCTCGCCGCGTAATGCGCGCCCGTGGCGGTGCCGCCGTTCTGCCCGGCCAGCGAGGCCATGTTGATGATCCGGCCATAGCCGGCCTCGGCCAGGTACGCACCGAATACCTGGCAACCGAGAAACACGCTGCGCAGGTTGAGCCCAACCACGGCATCGAACTCCTCGGGGCTGATCTGCATCAGTGGCGTGGTCCTGGTCACGGCGGCGTTGTTGATCACCACCTGCAAGGCGCCAAAATGCTCCAGCACCCGGGCCAGGCCCCGCTGGAAATCAGCCTTGCTGCCGACATCCAGCTCAAGTGCCAGCAGGCGCCCGCCCGCCCCTTGCAACTGCGCGACGCTAGCCTTGGCGAGCTCCAGGTCGCGGTCGCTGACCACCACATCGAAGCCCGCCGCCAACAGGCGCGCGCAGGTACGCTGGCCCAGCCCCTGGCCTGCACCGGTTACCAGTGCGACTTGGTTCATGGCCGGCTCCTCAAAGGATGTAGCCGATACCGGCGAGGGTATCGTCGCTGTTGATCAGGCTGATCACCTTGCGCTGGATGAGCCATCGGCCCTCGGCCCTGACCAGGGTGTAGGTCAGGTCGGCGCTGTAGTGCTTGAGCGTGTCCTTGCGGAACTCCCGCAGGTTCTGCGCACAGCGCACCGTGACCTGGTCGCCGTCATCGTCAAGCACCCGGAAGCGCGAGAGCGTGCGTACCGTACGTGGCCGCGGGCTGGTGGAAATCGACTCGCCGCCGACCAGGCGCTGCACCCGCAGGCCGCGCATGTGGTGGTCGTCATAGGCATAGTTGAGGCTGTTCTCGTAGTCGCCTTCCCCGGGCCTGATCGGAATGATATAGGTGCCCTCTTCCGTCCATTGCGCCAGCCAGGCGTCGTATTCGCCATGGTCGAGCATGTCGCCTTCCTGCCAGATGAAAGCGCTCACTTCTTGCAGCAGTTGCAGATTCATGGGGGTTCTCCAGGTTCAGGCCGACATCAGTTTTTTCCATTGCCGGTAGGCAGCGCGCATACCGGTCTCGGCGCTCACGTCCGAAACCAGGCCATCGGCGCTGGGTCTCTCGCCCGGCAGGCCACGGTTGAGCATGATCCACAGGTCTTCGCCGGCGCTGGCGCCCTTCTGCACACGCTCCCAGGCCTCGGAGTCGTCGGGCGTGCCGAAGCCCATGGGCCCCTGGAAGTGTTCGTGCAGGCGCAGGCGATAGCGGTTGGCCGCGGCCGGCCCACCGTCCATGGTGATCACGGCGTGGTGGATCTCGGTCTCGGTCACCGAGATCGGCTGCAGCACCCGGAAGAAAGCCATCGAGCAGGCGATGTTGGGAAACAGGTTGAGGTTGAAACCCGAGCCGCCCACGGCTCGCACGATGCGGCGCACCTGGGGTTCGTCGATGCCCTCGTCACGCAGCTCGGCGGCCAGGGCCGCGAAGCGCTCGGGGATGGGTTTGTCGAGGTCGGCCTCCAGGTCAACCAGGTCGGGGATCATTACCATCACGCTATGACCGTTGCCCAGGTCCTCGACGTAGCCCGGGCCTTCGGCGAAATCGAACAGCTTCAGGGTCTGCTCGTCGACCGAGGACAAAAAGCTCTTGTGCACCAGGGGAAAGTGATAGGCGTCGGTAGTGTTTTCCAGCTGGATCTTCCAATTGCCAGGGAAGCGGAAACGATGCTCGCCGGGCACCTTGATGCCGTAGCCGGCACCTTGCTTCATGAACAGGTCCATCCATTTCTTCGCCGCGCCGAGAAAATCCTCCAACGGCTCAATGTCATCCTTGAAAGTGGCGAAGATCATGCCGGCATAACTCGCCACCCGTAGGCTGACCAGCGGCAGCTCGGCCTTGTCCAGGCAGTCGCCATAGCTCTGCGGCTGGGGAATGCCGCGCAGCGAGCCATCGAGGGCATAACCCCAGCCGTGGTAGGGACAGACGAAGCTGTTGGTCTTGCCCTTCTTGTGCTCGCACACCGTGGCCCCGCGATGCCGGCAGCGATTGAGCAGGACGTGGATGGCCTGCTTGCGATCGCGCACCACGATCACCGGTTGCTTGCCGATGTAGGTGCTCTTGTAGCTGCCGGCGTCCGGGATTTCGCTTTCATGGGCGACCCAGACCCAGGTGCTGTAGAAGATCTTTTCCAGTTCGGCAGCGAACAGCGCCGGATCGGTGTACAGGGAGGTATGGACGCGGTCGTCCTGCACCAACCCGGCAGGATCGAGCGCCAGGTTGACGGCGGGAATCAGGTTGTTCACGGCGTACTCCTTGCCAGCGTCGAAGGCCGGCATTCTCGTTGTAGAAGGGCTCGGGGGACTTCAGGCACGCTGGATCACCAACTCGCGACCGATTCGCGCCTCGACCTTGGCGTAGCGCCACAGCTTGTAGGGTCCCTGGCCCACTGCGGTGGTGCGAAACAGGTTGCAGGCGTCGTGCACGGTCTCGATATCCGGCGCATCGGCCAACAGGTAGGTGGTCCAGGGATAACCATCGGACGGCCCGACCATGCCCTGGTCGTCGTCCATGTTGCCCAGCACCTTCACCCCGGGCAGATCGTGGATACCGTTCCACATCGCGCTGAAGGCCGCCCAGACCTGGAGCTGCTCTTCGCGCGGCGCATCGAAGAAGTTCTGGTTGATGCCCATGCAGAACAGCACGCGCAAGGTCTTCCGGTCGTTCATGGGATTTCTCCTCGAGGGTTACAGGTAGCCCGGCAGGGGCTGCTTGCCGAAGAACATCGCTCCGGCGTTCTGATAGGTGACATCGCCCATGAAGGCATGCTGGGTGACCACCTGGGCGTCGTTGACGCAGCGAGCCAGGGGACTGTCGTGGTAGATGCCGGTCATGCCCGAGAGCATTTGTGCGTTGCGTGCCACCTCGGCGGCGATGCGCGTGGCGTGGGTGGAGGACAGGCGCAGCAGGTTGGTGATGTCCTGCGGTACGGGATCGCCCGCCAGCACATGGCTCCAGGCGCGCTCGATGGATTCGTAGAAGAAGGCCCGGGCCGAACGCAGCGCGGCCTCGGACTTGGCCACATCCACCTGGGCCAGCGGGCGATCGGCCAGCGCAGGGGCCCCGGTCACCGATAGCCGCCCGCAGGCCATCGCCGACAGCTCGTCCAGGGCGGCCCGGGCGACCCCCAGGCCGACCACCGACAACACCTGGGTGGCGAAGGCCAGCGATGGATAACGAAAAAATGGCTCGTCCAGATTGGGCAGGCCGCCACGGACGAATGTCCAGTCCTCGTCCACCCGCACGTTCTCCACCACCAGATCGTGGCTGCCCGTGCCCAGCAAACCCACGGTGTCCCAGGTTTCCTCGATACGCGCCTGGGCCTTGGGCAGCACGGCCAGGCGCGGCAGGTCGAGCTTGTCGCCGTGGCACGGAGCGATACCGACCCCGACGATATCGGCGCCCAGAGAACCGCTGGAGTATTTCCAGCGCCCGTTGACCCTGAAGCCGCCCGCCACCACTTCGGCCGGTTGCGCTGGAAAGATGCCGCCGGCGAAGACCGTATCGGGGTTGTCGCCATAGATCCGGGCGATGGTCGCCAGGAGCAGCGCCGCCAGGTACACCGGACTCATGCCGAAGCTGGCCACCCAGCCCGCCGAGCCATCGGCATGGGAGATTCGCTCGATCATCTGGCAGAACTCACCGGGTGAGCATTGCAACCCGCCGAAACGCCGCGGCACCAAGGCACGATAGACACCATGGGCCTTGAACCCGTCGATCACGTCACGGGAAATATGCCGCTGGCGATCGAACTCTCCCAGGCGGGCACGATCACGAATACCGTCGAGCAAGGCCTCGAAGGCCGGTCCGGAGGCCAGCGCCGAAGCAGGCGCCGAATGCAGGCAAAGCGAATCCATGGACTTTCTCCGTCTCAGGTGCGATTGGGTACTAGATGGCAGGAGGGAAATGCCGCTGGCGCCACCAGGATCGGTAGCCGCGAAAAACGCCAAGGGTGTGGCGAGGCAAGGCGACAGCGGGTTGTCGGCCACGCACAGGAGCTTGAAGGGGGCAAGGCGGCATGGGCTGTCTCTCTTGTTATGGTGCCGATGGCCAAGAATCGTGATTTTTTACGTGAAATGTCAATTGAATATTCACGCTAAAAATCAGCCATTCGGTA
>NZ_JBJJLO010000118.1:0-19830 GCF_046230915.1 Pseudomonas sp. KCJK8993 | reverse complement strand
TGGCTCATTTGTCCGGGTGCTGGCGCAGCAGCTCCTGGGCGACCTTGAGAATCGGCTCCCGGGTCTTCATCGCCTCCTGGCAGAGGAACCCATGGGCCTGGCCCTCCTCCCAGCCGTGCAGTTGCATCAACAGCACCTTGGCCCGGTTGATATCCACCTGGCTGGCCAGGCGTTCCTGCAACTGCGCGTGCTTTTGCTTGAGCTTGAACAGCTCTTCGCTGACCCGGCGCGCGGCGACCAGCGCCGGCAGGATCTTGTGCGCGTCCAGCAGTTGGAGGATCACCCCGTGGCACTCCAGCTCGATGATCTGCGACAGCACCGCCGGGCTCTCGTACTCCACCAGGGCCACCACGGTGGTGCGCGGCGAGCCGCTGCCGACCAGCGCACTGATCTGCTCGTGGTGATGGTTCTGGAAGATGCCGGTGAAGATCACGTCCACCGGCACATCGAAGTGCTTGGGCGGCGGCCAGATCTGGCGCACCGAACAACCGATGCGGATCAGCTGCAACACCAGGGCATCGCTCAAGGCCCCGGGCGGATTCAGCACCATCACCTGCAGCTCGCGCAGGGAACCGAGGATCGAGTTGGCGCTCATCGGTGCGAGCCCTCGCCCATGCTGGCGGACCAGTCGTCCAGGTTGTGCACCACCACGTAGGGGTCTGGCCGGATGGGCTCGGGGGATTGCCAGCGCACCTGGAACGTCCCGCGCGAATCGATCTCGGCGATGCGCGAGGTCAGGTGGCTGTGGTTGTTCTGCTGTTCCACCCAGATCGGTCCCTGGGGCGCGTCCAGGCGCTGGCGGTAAAGCTCGGGCTGCACCTGCTCCACCCGCCAGCCCTGGGCCGCCTGCATGGCCCGGCCGAGCATCAGGGTCTGGCAGTAGGCCGCCTCGGTCCATGCGGTGATGCTGACGTCCTCGGGAAAGAAGGCATTGCAGGCGCGGACGAATTCGCGGCTGGCCGGGGTATCGATGCTGGAGAAATACGGTGCGACCACCACATGCCCCTCGGCCACCTCGCTGCCCATCTTGGCGATCTCCGCCTCGCTGGTGGTCAGGCTGGCGATGGGGGGCCGGGGCGCGTCGCCATAGCGCCGGGCAATGGCCCGGTACAGCTCGGCGGTGCCGGTGCCCACCACGGTGGAGAACACCACGTCGGCCTGGGCCTTGACGATCAGGTCCACGGCTCGCGCCAGGTCTTCGTCCGAGGGATACAGCGGGATGTAGATCTCCTCCAGCACCGTGCCACCGTGCTGGCGGTACAGGTGGCGCATCACATGGTTGCTCTCCCGGGGATAGATGTAGTCCGAGCCGATGAACACCACCCGTTCCCCGTAGTGGCGGATCAGGTAGGCCGCCAGCGGCGCGCTGTTCTGGTTCGGGGCCGGGCCGCCGTAGATGATGTTCGGCGAATACTCGAAGCCCTCGTAGGGCGTCGGGTAGCAGAGCAGCGCGTCGGTGCGCTCCACCACCGGCATCACCGCCTTGCGCGTGTGGGACATGTAGCAGCCCACCAGCAGGCGTATCCCGTGGTTGCGGATGAACTCATCGGCGTACAGCCGATAGCGGTCCGGGTCGCCGCCGGGGTCCCGCGCCAGTGCCTGGATCGGCTGGCCGGCCACGCCGCCCTGGCGGTTCAGTTGCTCGATGGCCAGCAAGGCGCCGTAGCGCTGCGAACGCTCGATGTCGGCGGTGACGCCGGTCTCGGAAAACAGCAGCCCGATCTGGGGCTGGTCCGGATGAGAAACCATGAATGACTGCTCCTTGTTCGACGCGGCCTACTGGCGGCTGAACCCGATCCTGCCCTGCGCCACGTGCGCCGCATAGACCACCGGTGGCTCGCCCATGACCGGAGCGTGGTACTCCAGGAGGAATTCGGCCAGGGGCACTTCCAGATGCTGGCGCACGCTGCGGCGCAACGCACGGGCGCCGAACTGCCGGTCGTAACCGGCACGGGCCACATGGGCCAGCACCTGGGGCGTGGCCACCAGGCTGCAACGGTGTTTCTCCAGGCGCCGGTTGAGCCGCTGCACCTCAAGCGCCACCAACTGCTCCACCAGGCCGCGCTCGATCCAGTTGAAGGTAATGATGTTGTCGATACGGTTGACGAACTCCGGGGCGAAGGCCTTGAGCAAGCGAGCCCTGACCAGCTTCTCCACCGCCCGATGCCGTGAAGCCGCGGTGGAGGGCAACAACCAGCCCAGCCAGCCCTTGCGCCGCTGGTCGTAGCCCTGGATCTCCCGGGCCGCGAGGTTGCTGGTCATGAAGATCAGGCTGTTGCGAAAACTGTAGCTGCGCTCGCCCGAGGCCACCGTGAGCAGGCCGTTGTCCAGCACGTTGAGCAGCGCCTGGACCACCTGCGGGCTGGCCTTTTCCAGCTCGTCGAAGAGCACGATGCCGGGGCGCCCCAGGCTGCCGTCGAGCTTGTCCTGGTCGAACAGGGTATTGCCCTCCTTCGCCCCCACGTAGCCGGGCGGCGCGCCGGTGAGCGCGGCGGCATAGTGCTCCTGGGACAGGGTGTTCATGTCGATGCGGCAGAAGGCATCGGCATCGCCATGCAGGGCCCTGGCCAGGGCCCGCACGATCTCGGTCTTGCCCACCCCGGTGGGCCCCAGGAACAACGCGGTGTAGAGCGGGCGGCGTGGATCGGTGAGGTCCGCGCGCACCACCCGGAGCATGTCCTGGACACTGTGCAAGGCCTGGTCCTGGCCGAGGATCTCGGCGCGCAGGCTGGCCATGATGGCCTCGATATCGAAACGGTAACGGCTGTGCAGCGCCGCCTGGCTGGCCAGGTGGGCTTGGACCAGCGGCGCATCGGCGCGGTTCTCGCTGGCCAGGGCCTGGTCCTGGGCCTGGCGACGCTGCGACTGCTCCAGCATGTCGGTCAGGAAGGGCATGGGAATGACTCCATGTTGCGCTGGGAAGAAAAGGACGCGGGCCGCCTGGCAGCGGCAGCCCGCCGCTCAACCTGCCGCGCAGGTCAGGCCTCTTTCTCCAGCCCCTCGTAGGGCAGCCGCCCCACCGGGCACTGCGCAACGCCCGAGGTCGAGCGGGTGATCCTCTCGACGCTTTCCCGGGCCTTCTCGGCGTCGGTCACCCAGGTCTTGTAGAACTCGAAGGGGCACTCGGCCAGGCCACGATCGCCCTCGCCGGAGTTGTTCAAGCCGGTGTAGCCGCGATGGAGGATCTTGTACAGGTGGTTCTGCGACTGGTCGTTGGCCCGGGCATCGCGGATCTGCGAGATCGACAGCTGGGCGTACTGGATGCCCATTTCCTCCTCGCCGCATTCGCCGAGGGTACGGCCATCGAAGCCGATGATCGCCGAGTGGCCGAAGTAGGAATAGACGCCATCGAAGCCTGCGGCATTGGCCACCGCCACGTAGGTGTTGTTGGCCCAGGCCATGGCCTTGGCCATCAGCACCTGCTGCTCCTTGGCCGGGTACATGTAGCCCTGGCAACGCACGATCAGCTCGGCGCCCTTCATCGCGCAATCACGCCAGATTTCCGGATAGTTGCCGTCGTCGCAGATAATCATGCTGATCTGCATGCCCTTGGGCCCTGTGCTGACGAAGGTCTGGCCGCCGGGGTACCAGCCCTCGATCGGGCACCAGGGGATGATCTTGCGGTACTTCTGGACCACCTCGCCCTTGTTGTCGATCAGCACCAGGGTGTTGTACGGCGCCTTGTTCGGGTGCTCTTCGTGGCGCTCGCCGGTCAGCGAGAACACGCCCCAGACGTTGGCCTTGCGGCAAGCGCGGGCCAGCAGCTCGGTCTCGTCGCCGGGGATGGCGACCGCTGTCTCCATCATTTCCGCCGGGTCGTACATGATTCCCTGGAGGCTGTACTCGGGGAAAATCACCAGGTCCATGCCCGGCAGCCCCTGCTTCATGCCGACCACCATGTCGGCGATCTTCTGCGCGTTGGCCAGGACCTCGGCGCGGGTATGCAAGCGTGGCATCTTGTAGTTCACCACTGCGACGCCAACGGTATCGTTGCTACTGGAAATATCGCCATGACGCATATCTGATACCTCTGTTTTTATTTTTTGCGGACGAAAAAAAGCCCTCCCGGGGATAACCCCGGGAGAGCTCATTTGCTCTTTGGCATGTACGACCTGGGTGGATCGGCGGCATCGACGCTGATGCGCTTTTCCTGATGGGGTTTATCTAAACGCCGAGCCAGAAACCTTGTCAAGCACCGCGCAACCCCCGGCGCCCCAGCAGGATCGGCCCATGCCCAAAAGAACCCTCTAGCCCGGCACTTGCAGCGCCAGGCTTAACGGGGATTTTTTTGTAAGCGACGACACGTCCCCTGCGAAGCGGTATCGGACAAGGTTCAGTCGAGGATCACATGGGGCAGGAAACGGCTGCTGTCCTTGGTGATCGGCGAATGGTCCTCGCGAATGCCGATCCCCGCCGGTCGGTCGCCGATCACCCAGCTACCGATCACGGTGTGGTTGCCGGCGAAGTTCGGCAACGGCTGGAACTGCTGGCGAATGCTCGGGCCCACGCCGTAGGGCCCGGCCTCGCTCAACCGTTCGCCAGCGTTTGTGCGGATCTGCACATTGGCGCCCTCGCGGGAAAAGAACGGCTTGCGCACCCAGCCCGGTTGCAGGTCGTCGGCCGGCTGCTCGTCGATGAACGCCGGCAGCAGGTTCGGATGCCCCGGATGACGTTCCCAGAGCAGGGCCATGGCGCCCTTGTTGGAGAGGATCGCCTTCCACGGCGGCTCGACGAAGCCGGTGCGGCTAGCGGCGATGGCCCGGCCATAGTCGTCGTTGAACATCTGCTCCCACGGATACAGCTTGAACAGGTTGTCGATGGGCGTGCCCTGCAGGTCGACGAAACGCCCGCCAGCATCGAGGCCGATGTCCTCGATATCGATCATCCGCGTGCGCAGGCCGGCCTGGCGGGCGATATCGCGCAGGTATTCGACGGTGCCCCGGTCTTCCACCGAGCCACGGACCGAGGAGAAGTACAACGGCGAGCCGAAACCGCCCTGCACGAAGGCTTGCAGCAGCTTGTCCTCGATGCTGTTGAACTGGTCGCATCCCGCCGGCAGTTGGCCACGCTGCATCTGCTGTTCGAGCCAGACGTACTGGAAGAAGCTGGCCTCGTACAACGAGGTCGGGGTGTCGTAGTTGGTCTCCAGCAGCTTGGCCGGACCGTGGCCGTCGTAGCACAGGTCCATGCGTCCATAGAGGTGCGGATCGCGGCGCTTCCACGAGCTGCGGACCAGCTCATGGAACGCCTCGGGAATGGCCAGGCGCCGCAGCAGCTCCTCACTTTCCACCACCTCGGCCACCAGCTCCATGCACAACTCATGCAGCGCCTGGGTCGGGTCCTCCAGGTGCTCTTCGATCTGCCGCAGGCTGAACTGGTAGTAGGCCGACTCGTCCCAATAGGGCTCGCCATCGAAGGTGTGGAAGGCGAACCCCAGTCGCTGCGCCGTGGCCTGCCAGTCCGGGCGCGGCGTGCTGTGGACCCGCTTCAAGAACCGAACCCCCAGCTGCTGTGGCCGGAGCTGGAGCCGAAGCCACCGCGACTGACCACCTCATGGGCACCGGAGAAGGAACTGCCCGTGCTGGTGAAGTGCTCGGGGCTGGAGATAGCGAAACGGCCGCTGCTGGCGCCGGGGAAGCGCTTGCCGCCCTCGACCTGCTGGGCGAGGGTACTCAGGCGTTCACCGCCCTGGGCGTCACGCTCCTTGTACAGGCCCTCGGTGAAGTAGCGTGGCTCAGGCGTCGAGTCCAGGCCGATCCAGCGCCAGAAACTCGAACCCGAAGAACTCGAACTGTGGCCACCGCCACCGCTGAACGAGCTACTGCCGCTACTGGAGCCCGTGCTGCTGGAACTGCCGCTGCTGGAACTATCGGCCGCCGCCTGCTGCTCTTCCTCTGGAGGAACCGGCACCGTGCGTTCGGTGGTCAGGGCGAACCCATGGAACATCGGCACATAGGCCCGGCCATCGCTGGAGAGGGTGCAAGCGCCGGGCAGGAAATCCGCCTCGCAACGCTTCAGGTCCCAATAACGCGGGCCGTCCTCCTGGCCATATGCCCAGGCATCGTGACGGGCGTCCAGGCAGATATCCATGGGAACCTGCGCCTGGGCGCACTCCTCGGGGGTGCTGAAATGCTGGACCTGGCGCACGACCCGGGTCGCCTGGGGCTGGCCATCACAGGCCGCCAGGGCGAACGGCACGCTGCCCAGCAGTACCAGGCGCACGCTTCTACTGCGTTTCATCGCTGCGCCCTCAGGTCGATGGGGTCATGCAGGCCGCATTCAGCAGGCCGACACCGACGGAAACCGCAGCCACCAGGATCGCCGCGGCGTTCTCCTGGTCGACGATGCGTTGGGACAAATCCTTGAGCGTCAGGCTCACGGCGAGCAGCGCCAGCAGCTGCACCACCGCGGCAATCGCCGCCCAAAGCAGGAAATCGATGATCGAGATGGAATGGGAAATGGCACTGGCCACCGGGATCGCGAAGCCCAGCAAGGCGCCGGCCAGGGCGATGGCCGCCGCACTGTTGCCCTGGCGGATCAGGGCGAACTCGTTATGGGGCGTGAGGCGGGTGTAGATGAAGGCGTAGAGGGCGAAAACCAGGGCCGCGCCCAGCATGTAGAGGGTAAAACCAAGCACCGCATTGGCGGGCAGAGACATCTTCAGTGCATCCATGAACATCGCGTTCGGGCTTCCTTGGAAAACGGGGCGCGAGATATATCACAGGCCCGATTCGCCGAACACTGGAGGATTGGCCCCGGAACCATGGCACCGAGGCCCATCGCCTTACTTGGCCACGCCCCAGATGCTGCTCAGGCTTTGCAGCAGCGAGCCACCCACCCCTTGCTGGCCCAGGTACTGCAGGATCAGCGGGGCGAATTGCCCGATCATGCCGCTGTCCATGCCCAGGGCGCCGAACGCATTGTTCAGGTCGTTGCTGTCCTTGACGTTGCCCAGGGCGTTGTCCAGCCCGGCGTTCTGGCTCGACGACTGGCCGAGCAAGCCGCTCAGCGCACCCAGGCTACCCAGGGCGTTGCTGCCGGAGAGCAGGTCCAGGCCCGGCACGCTCTTGCTCAGTTGCGAATAGTCAGAGCTGCTCAGTTGGTTCTTCGCCAGGCCAAGCATGGCGCCGGTGCCGCCAATGGCTTGTTGGGGGGTGACATTGAGTTGCGAACCCAGGGCGCCCAGCAGGCCGGCGGTCTGCGAGGTCGGTGCCGCAGCGGCAGCCTTGTCGCCGCCTTGCATGCCGGCAATGGCGTTGGCCGCATCGTTCAGGCTGAAACCGCCAGCCAGGGCCGAACCGGCTACCAGGGTCATCAGGGCAGCCAGGGCGAAACCGCGTGGAATATTCATCGAAACAACCTCATGGGGCGAGAAACCACCCGGAATCGGGTGGCGGGAAAACAGCCGGTTGGACTCATGGCGCAGACGAATGTTCCGAGGGACCGCGAGATCCCCGGTTGCTTGAAATCTAGTCGAAAAAAAATGCATCCAGGTGCCGGTGGTCTGCGTATACCCCATACGGACAGAAATTGTCTGGCCGTACTCTCACAAGGATCACCATCATGAAGCGCCATTCGATCAAAGCCCCATTGATTGCCAGCCTGTTGAGCCTGACCTTGGGCACCGCCATGGGCCTGGCCAGCGTCCAGGCCGCCGAAATGAACCACGACACCGTCATGGTTGGCGGCCAGGCCATGCTGCCGACCAAGGACATCATCGACAATGCGGTCAATTCCGCCGATCACACCACCCTGGTAGCAGCGGTGAAAGCCGCCGGGCTGGTCCAGACCTTGAAGGGCAAAGGTCCGTTCACCGTGTTCGCCCCAGTCAATTCAGCCTTCACCGTACTTCCTGCCGGCACTGTCGACACCCTGCTCAAGCCAGAGAACAAGGCAGCCCTGACCCACGTGCTCACCTACCACGTGGTCGCCGGCAAGCTGGACATGATGGAGCTGTCCAAGCGGATCCAGGCGGGCGGCGGCAAGGCCGAACTGACCACTGTGTCCGGCGGCAAGCTGTGGCTGATGATGAATGGTCCGCACAACATCCAGATCAAGGATGAAAAAGGGGGTGTCGCCGACATCACCACCTATGATGTGAACCAGTCCAACGGCGTGATCCAGGTGATCGACAGGGTGCTCTTGCCCAAAGGTTGAGTCCCGAGTACCGGCCCCGCCCGTCGGGACCGGTACAACCATGAGGTGGACGAAGGTGAATGGAACAACGACCGACCCTGGACTAACCTCAGGCTGCATGCCCTGTCGTCGATCGTCATTTGCCCTCTTCCCGCTTGTCTGGAGAACCGCTATTTCCAGCCTCGATCCTGATTCTCTCAGACACTTGCTGGCCCAGTGTTCACTGGGAGACCGCCACGCTTTCGAGACGCTGTACCACAGCGTTGCTCCACGCCTGCATGGCATTGCGCTGCACTTCATGGGGCGGCGGGACCTGGCCGAGGAGGTTCTTCAGGAAAGCTTCGTACGCATCTGGAACAACGCCACCCACTATCAGCCGCACCTGTCGGCCCCCATGACCTGGATGATCAACATCACTCGCAACCAGGCCATCGACCAGCTGCGTAAACAACGTGAACGCCCCTTGCAGGATCACGAAGAACAACAGTTGCTGGACGAGACGGCCTCGGCCCTCGACCAACTGGACAGTGCCCGACAAGCCAAGGCGCTGAACCGCTGCCTGGAAAGCCTAGAGGGGATGCAGCGCCAGTCCATTACCGTGGCCTATTTCCGGGGCCTGTCCAGCTCGGAGCTGGCCGAGTACCTGGCTGCGCCCCTGGGCTCGGTGAAGTCCTGGATTCGCCGTGGCATGGAACGCCTGCGCCGGTGCCTGGAATCATGAACTACCAAACCCCTGAGCGACGTCGTGCCCTGGCTGGCGACTACGCCATCGGCCTGATGCGGGGCGCTGCCCGGCGGCGTTTCGAGACGCTGTTGCTGGACGATCCGGCACTGCGCCAAGAGTTGGCGCAATGGCAGGAAAGCCTGGGCGCGCTAACAGACGCCATACCGGAGAAGGATGTGCCGGAGCGTGTGTGGCACAACATCCAGGCACGCATCGAACCACAAGTGCTGCACCTGCCGAAAAAGAATCCATTGTGGATGCGCCTGCGCCTGGCTCTTGCCGCCTGTGCCGTGCTGGCAACCTTGTACATCGGCTTTATCCAGCAGCACGACCAGGTACGCTACAGCGCCACGTTGCTCAGTGCCGAGCGGCAACCGGCATTGCGAATCCTGGCCCATGCCCAGTACCTGCAAGTCGAGCCTTTGGCCCTCCCGGCGCTGGGCCTGGATCGTAGCCTGGAACTGTGGGCGATTACCGCCGACGGCAAGCCAATTTCCCTTGGCGTGGTGCCGGTCGGAGGCAAGGGCAGGATCAACCTGAGCCAGGCCCAGCGCACTCTGCTGGGCGCGCCGATTGCCCTGGCCGTGAGCCTTGAGCCCTCCGGTGGCTCGCCGACCGGGCAACCGACCGGACCGGTGCTGTACCAGGGGCAGTTGGTAGCGCTCTGACGTGCCCCTGTACTGGCAGGGCCCCTTGCTGCATCCGGCTTGCCAGCAAAATGGCGCACGGTACACTTCGCGCGCCAAAACCAGGGCCATGGTTCCATGTGCTTGGTTCCAGACTGGCCAACGCCGCACGGAAGCGCCCAATGAAACGCATGCTCTATTGCTGCACCCTGCTAGCCCTCACGGCATGCGTGGCCATCTGGCGCATCGGCACCCCGGTCGATAGCGCCTCCTGCCCGGGCTCGCCCGTGGCCTCCGGTCCCTTGGGCGGCTTCATCGAGCAGTATGTCAACGACAGCCAGGGCGCCGATTGGCGAGACAACGGCGGGCCCCTGGGTATTCTCCAAGATCCGGCGGCCCAGGCGATCGTCCAGCATCCCGAGGCCTACTACTGCGAAGCGCTGGCGCTGCTGGCCAATCCGCAGCGCAGCCAGACGCAAAAGGTGCATGCCACGGCCTTGATGCTCTCGCTGCCCATCGGTCACTACCTGGGCTGGATGGACGCCACCCACGGGCTGTACCAGCGCGGCGCCATCGACCAGGCCGTCATGCAATTGGTGATATTCCCAAGGAGCACGGCGCTCGACTACTGGTGGCTGCCGCAATGGCGTTCGCGTTTCCAGCGCGCTGCGCCGGGCTTGTATGACTCGGCCTTCGTCAGCCAGGTGCTCAACGGACAACACTGGTTCAGCTACCCCGGCCAGGGCTATTGATCTTGTGGGCGGTTGGCGGACCCGGCAATGAACTGGCGATAACCTCGCTTCGTGTAGCCGCTGCCGCAGGCTGCGCACGGCCCGGCACGGGCCGCCAGGCCTGAATCCAGGGTGTGCCTGACGCAACACTGGGGTGGTTGGCGGGCGCTGCGCGCCCGTACGCAGCCTCGCTGAGGCTCGACAGCGGCTACAGGGTTCGGCAACGACAAAGGGCGACCGTGGGTCGCCCTTTTTCGCTATCGCAGGGTTCAGGCGGCGCTGAACAGCTTGTGCGGGTCGATGACGAATTTCTTCGGCACGCCGGCATCGAACTCGCCGTAGCCACGTGGCGCGTCGTCGAGGCTGATGACCTGCACGCCCACCACTTCGGCGATGTTGATCCGGTCCCACATGATGGCTTGCATCAACTGGCGGTTGTACTTCATCACCGGGGTCTGGCCGGTATGGAAGCTATGGGACTTGGCCCAGCCCAGGCCGAAGCGAATGCTCAGGCTGCCCAGCTTGGCGGCGGCATCCACCGCGCCCGGATCTTCGGTGACGTACAGGCCGGGAATGCCGATCTTGCCCGCCACCCGTACCACGCCCATCAGCGAGTTGAGCACGGTGGCCGGGGCCTCGTGCTGGGCGCCGGCATGGCCATGGCCACGGGCTTCGAAGCCCACCGCATCCACCGCGCAATCCACTTCCGGCTCGCCCAGCAAGGCGGCGATCTGCTCGTGCAGCGGGGTGTCCTTGGACAGGTCGGCGATCTCGAAGCCCTGGGCCTTGGCATGGGCCAGGCGCACTGGGTTGACGTCACCGACGATCACCACCGCCGCCCCCAGCAAGCGCGCCGACGCGGCAGCGGCCAGGCCCACCGGGCCGGCACCGGCCACATACACGGTGCTGCCCGGACCGACACCGGCGGTCACCGCGCCGTGGTAGCCGGTAGGCAGGATGTCGGACAGGCAGGTCAGGTCGCGGATCTTCGCCATGGCCTTGTCGCGGTCCGGCAGCTTGAGCAGGTTGAAGTCGGCATAGGGCACCAGTACGTACTCGGCCTGGCCACCGGTCCAGTCGCCCATGTCGACGTAGCCATAGGCACCGCCGGCGCGGGCCGGGTTGACGCTCAGGCAGACCCCGGTGTGCTGCTCCTTGCAGGAACGGCAGCGCCCGCAAGCCACGTTGAACGGCACCGAGACCAGGTCGCCGATTTTCAGGTTCTCGACGTCGCTGCCCTTCTCGATCACCTCGCCGGTGATCTCATGACCCAGCACCAGGCCGACCTGGGCGGTGGTACGGCCACGGACCATGTGCTGGTCCGAACCGCAGATGTTGGTGGACACCACGCGCAGGATGACACCGTGCTCGATCTTCCTGCCGCGTGGGTCCTGCATTTTCGGATAGTCGATCTTCTGTACCTCGACCTTGCCGCTGCCCAGATACACCACACCACGATTACCAGACATGTCATTCACCTCGCTGTTGTTGTTATGAAGAGAGTGGAACCAGCTTCGAACGGCAAGCTACAAGCCGCAAGAAGTATGCGGACCGCTTTTTCTTGCGGCTTGGAGCTTGCAGCTTGCCACTAAAGAACAACCGTGCGGTTGCCGTTGAGGAACACCCGGCGCTCGATGTGATAACCCACCGCCCGGGCCAGGGTCAGGCATTCGATATCGCGGCCTTTGGCGATCAGGTCCTCGGGGTAGTAGCTGTGGTCCACCACCTCCACGCCCTGGGCGATGATCGGGCCCTCGTCCAGGTCGTTGTTGATGTAGTGGGCGGTGGCCCCCACCAGTTTCACGCCCTTGTTGTAGGCCTGGTGGTAGGGCTTGGCGCCCTTGAACCCCGGCAGCAGCGAGTGGTGGATGTTGATCGCCTTGCCATCGAGCTTGCGGCACAGGTCCGGCGACAGCACCTGCATGTAGCGGGCGAGAATCACCAGCTCGGCGCCGGACGCCTCGATCACCTGCCACACCTGGCGCTCCTGGCCCGGCTTGTCGTTGGGGTCGAGGGGGAAATGGTGGTAGGGAATCTGGTGCCAGTCGGCCAGGGGCTTGAGGTCCGGATGGTTGGACACCACCGCCACCACGTCCATGGGCAACTGGCCGATGCGCTGGCGATAGAGCAGGTCGTTGAGGCAGTGATCGGCCTTGGAAACCATGATCACCACCTTCGGCCGGTCATGCGGGGCCGTCAGCTCGAAGTTCATCTCGAAGGCCCGGGCGCGCCCGGCCAGGCCCTCACGAAAGCCCTGCTCATCGAGGCCATCGGGCTGGCGGAACTCCACGCGAATGAAGAACCGCCCCGAGAGCCGGTCGTCGAAGGAGTGGTGCTCGGTGACGTAGCAGCCCTGCTCGAACAGGAAGCGGGTCACAGCGTCCACCGTGCCGAGCACGCTGGGGCAGTCGGCGGTCAAGATCCATGTGTCGGGGGCGCGGCTCATGCTGGACAACTCCTGTTCTTGATAGGCAACCGCTACGCGGTCGAATCGCGGGCAAGCCTCGCTCCTACAATCCCGGCGCAGGCGCGAGGCATGCTGGCGACAAGGGTTCAGGCCTGAACGCTGAGGCCGTATTCGGCCGCGGCATCCTGCAACCACAGCCACCAGTAGTCGGAGAAGCTGCGGCGCACCAGCAGTTCCCAGGTTTCCTCACCGGTGCGGCGGATCACCAGTTGCGACTTGGCGAACACCGTGCCCACCGCCTTGCCCACCGGGAAGTTGCTAGGGTGCACGTCGTAGCTGGTGGACTTCATCAGCACCCGGCGCACATCGGGGCCGGACAGCTCGAGGATCTGCTGGCCACCGCTGACGTTGACGATCTGGATATGCAACTCGCCCAGGGCCTCGCGCAGCTTCTGCTCGGCGGCGAACTCCTCGCCACCGGGCACGATCAGCAGCCACTCGTCCGGCCCCAGCCATTGCAGGCTGGTCTCGCCCTTGCTCACCAGGGTCAAGGCGGCCGGCAGCTCCAGGCCCAGGGCCTTGTGCACCCCCGCGGCGAAGGCCGGGTCATGGCCATCGCCACGCAGGGTCAGGTGACCGAGGAATTTCTTCTCGCGCAGGATCACCCCGGCGTTCTTGCGGCCCTTGCCCACCAGGCTCGGCAGGTCGGCGTGGTGCAAGGGCGATTGCGCCTTGGCCTCGCCGCTTGGGCGCTGTTGGTAAACGTTGACTGCGGTCATAGAGCACCTATCTGCAAATTCTTGCATCACACCCGTGGGAGCGGAGCTTGCCGGCACTGAGCACATCGCGCTCTGGCTGAGGCACCGCGCCTATCTTTTCGCGGGCAAGCCTCGCTCCTACGGGATCTGGTTAAACGTTCTGCCGATCGCCCTTGGGATCGAAGAACACCGAAGAAACGATTTCCGCCTCGATCACCCGGCCATCGGCCAGGGGCGCGAAGACCCGCTCGCCCATGCGCTTGAGGCCACCCTTGACCACCGCCAGGGCAAAGGAATACCCCAGGGAGTTGTGGGCGTAGCTGGAGGTCACGTGACCGACCATGCTCATGGGGATCGCCTGCTTGGGGTTGAACACCAGCTGCGCGCCCTCGGGCAGCCACTGGGTCGGGTCCAGCGGCTTGAGGCCCACCAGTTGCTTGCGCTCCTCGCGCACGCAGTCCTCGCGGTTCATCCCGCGCCAGCCGATCCACGAGAACGGCTTGGTACGGCCCACGCACCAGCCCATGTTCAGGTCGTCCGGGGTCATCGAGCCATCGGTGTCCTGGCCGACGATGATGAAACCCTTCTCGGCCCGCAGCACGTGCATGGTCTCGGTGCCGTAAGGGGTCAGGTTGTACTTCTTGCCGGCCTCGACGATCTGCTCCAGCACGCCCATGGCGTAGTTGGCCTGGACGTTGACCTCGTAGGACAGCTCGCCGGTGAACGAGATCCGGAACACCCGGGCCGGCACGCCGCCCACCAGGCCTTCCTTCCAGCTCATGAACGGGAAGCCGTCCTTGTCCAGGTCGATGTCGGTCACTTCGCTGAGCAGCTTGCGGC
Source organism: Pseudomonas sp. KCJK8993 (assembly GCF_046230915.1). Lineage (NCBI taxonomy): Bacteria > Pseudomonadati > Pseudomonadota > Gammaproteobacteria > Pseudomonadales > Pseudomonadaceae > Pseudomonas > Pseudomonas sp. KCJK8993. The sequence continues at coordinate 5,608 of NZ_JBJJLO010000118.1, read as the reverse complement.
TGTTGGGGCCCGACAGAGTCAGGGTGGCCCAGTGGTCGGTGACCGAGGTGAAGTACACCTTCAGGTCCGGCCATTCGGTCTGCTGGTAGATCTCCAGCCATTGCAGCACCCGGGCCGCACCGCCGGTGGTGGTGGTCATCAGGAAGTGGTTGTCGGCCAGGCAGGCGGTGACGCCGTCGTCGAAGACCATGCCGTCTTCCTTGCACATCAGGCCGTAGCGGGCCTTGCCCACGTCGAGCTTGGTCCAGGCGTTGGTGTAGATGCGGTTGAGGAACTCACGGGCATCCGGCCCCTGGATATCGATCTTGCCCAGGGTCGAGGCGTCCAGCAGGCCGACGCTGTCGCGCACCGCCTGGCATTCGCGCTTGACCGCGGCATGCAGGTCTTCGCCGTTCTTCGGGAAGTACCAGGGCCGCTTCCACTGGCCGACGTCCTCGAACTTGGCGCCGTTCTGCACATGCCAGGCATGCAGCGCGGTAAAGCGCACCGGCTCGAAGATATGCCCGCAATGACGCCCGGCCACGGCGCCGAAGGTGATCGGCGTGTAGTTCGGGCGGAACATGGTGGTGCCCATCTGCGGGATGCTGACGTTCAGCGAGCGGGCGGCGATGGCCAGGCCGTTGACGTTGCCCAGCTTGCCCTGGTCGGTGCCGAAGCCCAGGGCGGTGTAGCGCTTGACGTGCTCCACCGACTCGAAGCCCTCGCGGGTCGCCAGTTCGATGGCGGCGGCGGTGACGTCGTTCTGCAGGTCGACGAACTGCTTGGGCGCCCGTGCGGTGCCTTTTTCATGGGGCACCTGGAACAGCGCCAGGGTGGGTTCTTCATGCCGGGCCAGGGCCTTGGGCAACACCCCCTCGACAACCTGGAACCCAGCCTCGCTGGCCGCGCGCACGCCGCCTTCGAAACCATCGGCCAGGGCATCGCCCAGGCTATAGACGCCATTGATGCCGCCCACGCACACGCGCTTCTGCGGCGCTTCGCCCGGCACGAAACCGAGGATGTCCTCGCGCCATACCGGCTTGCCGCCCAGGTGCGACGCCAGGTGCACCACCGGGCTGTAGCCGCCGGAACTGGCGATCAGGTCGCAGTCGAGCCACTCGCCGGGGCTGGTGACCTTGTGCGCCTTGACGTCGATGGCCGCCACCCGGGCGCCGGTCACGTGCTTGCTGCCGCGCGCCTCGATCACCGCGCTGGACGTCAGGATGCGAATGCCCTTGGCCCGCGCTTCCTCCACCAGGGCGCCACGGGGGTTGTGCCGGGCATCGGCGATGGCCACCACTTGCAGGCTGGCGTCGAGCCAGTCCAGGGCCACGCGATAGGCATGGTCGTTGTTGGTGGACAGCACCAGCTTCTTGCCCGGGGCCACGCCGTAGCGGCGCACGTAGGTGGACACCGCGCCCGCGAGCATGTTGCCCGGCACGTCGTTGTTGCCGTACACCAGCGGCCGCTCGTGGGCGCCGGTGGCCAGCACCACACGCTTGGCCCGCACCCGGTGGATGCGCTGGCGCACCTGGCCGATGGGCGCACGGTCCCCCAGGTGGTCAGTGAGGCGCTCGTGGATGGTCAGGAAATTATGGTCGTGGTAGCCGTTGACCGTGGCCCGGGGCAGCAGGATCACTTCCGGCAGGGCCTTGAGCTCGGCCACGGCGCTGGCCACCCACTCGGCGGCGGGCTTGCCATCCAGGCTCTCGCGGCTGTCCAGCAGGCTGCCGCCGAACTCTTCCTGCTCGTCGGCGAGGATCACCCGCGCACCACTGCGAGCGGCGGCCAGGGCGGCGGCCAGGCCCGCAGGCCCGGCACCGACCACCAGCACGTCGCAGTGGTGGTTCATGTTGTCGTAGCTGTCCGGATCGTTCTCGGTGGGCGAGCGGCCCAGGCCCGCGGCCTTGCGAATGTACTTCTCGTAGGTCATCCAGAACGACTGCGGATACATGAAGGTCTTGTAGTAGAAGCCCGGCGGCATCAGCTTGCCGCCGACCTTGCCGAGAATCCCCATCATGTCGTTGTTGACGCTGGGCCAGCCGTTGGTGCTGGTGGCCACCAGGCCCTGGTACAGCGCCTGCTGGGTGGCTCGCACGTTGGGGACCTGGGTCGCTTCGGTGGCGCCGATCTGCAGCACCGCGTTGGGCTCCTCGCAACCGGCGGCGAAGATGCCCCGGGGCCGCGAGTACTTGAAGCTGCGGCCGATGATATCGACCCCGTTGGCCAGCAGCGCCGAGGCCAGGGTGTCGCCCTCGAAGCCCTTGTAGCTCTGGCCGTTGAAGGTGAAGGTCAGGACCTTGTTGCGGTCGATGCGTCCGCCGTTGGACAGGCGATTGGTCTGGCTCATACCTTCTCTCCCGCAGCCTTGGCAGTGAATTGCGGCTTGGTACCGATCTTGTAGGTTTCGAGGATTTCGTAGGTCACGGTGTCGCGGGTGGCGTTGAAGTACTGGCGGCACCCGGCGGCATGGATCCACAGCTCGTGGTGCAGGCCACGGGGGTTGTCACGGAAGAACATGTAGTCGCCCCACTGCTCGTCGGTGCAGGCATTGGGGTCCAGCGGCCGAGGAATATGGGCCTGGCCGGACGAATGGAATTCCTCTTCGGAGCGCAGTTCGCCGCAGTGAGGACAGAAGATGTGCAACATGGGATTTTCTCCTCGGACCTCTGATTAGTGGGCGACGGCCGCAGCGCCATGTTCGTCAATGAGGGCGCCGTTGTGGAAACGCTCGATGGAGAACGGCGCGGCCAACGGATGCATCTCGCCCTTGGCCAGGCTGGCGGCAAAGACGTTGCCCGAGCCCGGGGTGGCCTTGAAGCCGCCGGTACCCCAGCCGCAGTTGAAGAACATGTTCGGCACCGGGGTCTTGGAAATGATCGGGCAGGCATCCGGGCTGGTATCGACGATGCCGCCCCACTGGCGGTTCATGCGTACCCGGGAAAGGATCGGGAACATCTCGACGATGGCCTGGATGGTGTGCTCGATCACCGGATAGGAACCGCGCTGGCCATAACCGACCCAGCCGTCGATGCCGGCACCGATCACCAGGTCGCCCTTGTCGGACTGGCTGATGTAGCCATGCACCGCGTTGGACATGATCACGCTGTCGATGATCGGCTTGATCGGCTCCGATACCAGCGCTTGCAGCGGGTGCGACTCGATCGGCAGGCGAAAGCCCGCCAGCTTGGCCATGTGCCCGGAGTTACCGGCGGTGACCACGCCCACGCGCTTGGCCCCGATGAAGCCCTTGGTGGTCTCGACGCCGATGCAGGCGCCATTTTCCTTGCGAAAGCCGATCACTTCGGTCTGCTGGATCAGATCCACGCCCAGGGCGTCGGCGGCCCGGGCGAAACCCCAGGCCACGGCATCGTGCCGGGCCACGCCGCCACGGCGCTGGACGGTAGCGCCGAGGATCGGATAGCGGGTGTTCTTCGAGCAGTCCAGGTAGGGAATCTCGTCCGCCACCTGTTGGGTGTTGAGCAGCTCGCCATCGATGCCGTTGAGGCGGTTGGCGCTGACCCGACGCTCGGAATCACGAATGTCCTGCAGGGTGTGGCACAGGTTGTAGACCCCGCGCTGGGAGAACATCACGTTGTAGTTCAGGTCCTGGGACAGGCCTTCCCAGAGCTTCATCGCGTGTTCGTAGAGCTGCGCCGACTCGTCCCACAGGTAGTTGGAACGCACGATGGTGGTGTTGCGCGCGGTGTTGCCGCCGCCCAGCCAGCCCTTCTCCACCACCGCGACGTTGGTGATGCCGTGTTCCTTGGCCAGGTAATAGGCCGTGGCCAGGCCATGGCCGCCACCGCCGACGATGACCACGTCGTAGACCTTCTTCGGGGTCGGCGTGCGCCACATGCGCTGCCAGTTTTCATGGTGGCTCAGAGAGTGCTTGAAGAGGCCGAAGCCCGAGTAGCGTTGCATAGTCATTGCTCCAATGGCGGCTCTCAGCGGTAGACCGGGAAATCGGCGCACAGGGTCGCCACCTGGCGGGCGACATTGGCCTCGACATCGGCATCGCCGAGGTGGTCGAGGATGTCGCAGATCCAGCCGCCCAGCTCGGTGCACTGGGCGACCTTGAAGCCACGGGTGGTGACCGCCGGGGTACCGATGCGCAGGCCGGAGGTGACGAACGGCGACTGCGGGTCGTTGGGCACGGCGTTCTTGTTCACGGTGATATGGGCGCGGCCCAGGGCGGCATCGGCATCCTTGCCGGTCAGGCCCTGGCGGATCAGGCTGACCAGGAACAGATGGTTATCGGTGCCGCCGGACACTACATCGTAGCCACGTTTGACGAACACGCCGGCCATGGCCTGGGCGTTGTCGATCACCTGCTTCTGGTAGGCCTTGAAGCCAGGCTCCAGGGCCTCCTTGAAACACACCGCCTTGGCCGCGATCACATGCATCAGCGGGCCGCCCTGGGCGCCGGGGAACACCGCGGCGTTGAGCTTCTTCTCGATCTCCTCGTTGGCCTTGGCCAGGATCAGCCCGCCACGGGGACCGCGCAGGGTCTTGTGGGTGGTGGTGGTGACCACGTCGGCGAACGGGATCGGGTTGGGGTACAGCCCAGCCGCCACCAGCCCGGCAACGTGGGCCATGTCGACGAACAGCAGCGCCCCGACCTTGTCGGCGATCTGCCGGAAGCGCGGGAAGTCCAGGGTCTTGGAATAGGCCGAGAAGCCGGCGACGATCATCTTCGGCTGGTGCTCCACGGCCAGGCGCTCGACCTCGTCGTAGTCGATCAGCCCGGTGCTGGTGTCGATCCCGTATTGCACCGCGTTGTACAGCTTGCCCGAGGACGACACCTTGGCCCCGTGGGTCAAGTGCCCGCCGTGGGCCAGGCTCATGCCGAGGATGGTGTCGCCAGCCTGCAGCAAGGCCAGGTACACGGCGCTGTTGGCCGACGAACCGGAATGCGGCTGGACGTTGGCGTAGTCGGCGCCGAACAACTGCTTGGCCCGCTCGATGGCCAGGGCCTCGACCTTGTCCACATGCTCGCAACCGCCGTAGTAGCGCTTGCCCGGATAGCCTTCCGCGTACTTGTTGGTCAAGCCGCTGCCCTGGGCCTGCATCACTCGCTTGCTGGTGTAGTTCTCCGACGCAATCAGCTCGATGTGGTCTTCCTGGCGCTGCTCCTCGGCATTGATCGCCGCCAGCAGTGCATCGTCGTAGCCCTGGATCTGGTCTTGCTTGCTGAACATCACGTCTCTCCCAGCGGCGGCGCTGCGCCTTTCGTCTCGGTGAGGCCAGCCCTGAAGCTGCGCCCTTTGGATGCGATGGTATGACCGCCACGCAGAGCCCAGATGCCTATGGACGCCACGCAAGGATGCGTTTACGACATACCCCGGCGCCCACAGGCCAATGCACCGGGCAAAGGCTCTAGCCCCAGCCTCCCACCCCACGCCCCACGGCCACTACGCGCCCGTACGCAGCCTTCGGCAGCGGCTACACGAAGCGCACCTGTAGCCGCTGTCGAGCCAAGGCGAGGCTGCGAAAAGGGCCGAAGGACCTTCAGCGGATTCAAGATCCATACACGAAGCGGGTTGCACCACACTCCGCGATGCGCCGCCCGGTAGGGCGCGCCGTACGCTGGTGATCTTGATTCACCCGCCCCCTGGGGAGGCCGAGC
>NZ_JBJJLO010000117.1:0-20347 GCF_046230915.1 Pseudomonas sp. KCJK8993 | reverse complement strand
AGCGGCTTGGCCTCTTTCTTGCTTAAAAATATATCGTATACGAAATACCGTATAAAAATAGGACTTCGATCCTCCTGCCCATGGCCTCTATCGGGCCGGCGCAAGACTCGAAGCCCTAGCGAAACTCCCCCTGACAATACCTATCGGAGTGCGACATCGATGACCTCGACGACTTCTGCGACACCTCGCGAACTGGAACGAACGGCGACCAAGGCACCTGCGGGGATCAAGCGGGTGGTGGCCGCGGCGATGGCTGGCGCCGTGGCCGAGTGGTATGAGTTCTTTCTATATGGAACGGCCTCGGCCCTGGTCTTCGGCCAGTTGTTCTTCCGCCAGACCGGCAGCGCGATGGACGGCATCATCGCCGCCTTCGCCCTGTATGCTGTGGGCTTTCTGGCCAGGCCCATCGGCGGCCTGGTGTTCGGTCACTACGGTGACAAGGTCGGCCGCAAGCACCTGTTGCAGATCAGCCTGGTGGTGGTGGGCATCACCACCTTCCTCATGGGCTGCCTGCCGACCTTCGAACGGATCGGTTATGCCGCGCCCATCCTCCTGGTGCTGCTGCGCCTGATCCAGGGTTTCGCCTTCGGTGGCGAATGGGGTGGCGCGGTGCTGCTGGTATCCGAGCACAGCCCGGATCACCGTCGCGGCTTCTGGGCCAGCTGGCCGCAGGCCGGAGTGCCGGCCGGCAACCTGATCGCCACGGTGATCCTGCTGCTCTTGTCCTCCAATCTTTCCGAAGAGCAGTTCCTCGATTGGGGCTGGCGGGTGGCCTTCTGGTTCTCCGCGGTGGTGGTGCTGATCGGCTACTGGATCCGTACCCGGGTCGATGACGCACCGATCTTCAAGGAGGCCCAGGCCCGCCAGCAGAAGGTCGAGAAAGAACAACTGGGCGTCGTCGAGGTCGTGACCAAGCACTGGCGCGGAGTGTTGATCGGCATTGGCGCGCGGTTCGCCGAGAACATCCTGTACTACATAGTCGTCACGTTCTCCATCACCTACCTGAAGCTGGTGGTGCACAAGGACACCTCGCAGATCCTGCTGCTGATGTTCGGCGCCCACCTGCTGCACTTCTTCATGATTCCGCTCATGGGCTACCTGTCCGACATCATCGGGCGCAAGCCGGTGTACCTGGTGGGCGCGGTGCTCACCGGGGCCTGGGGCTTCGTCGGTTTCCCGATGATGGACACCGGCAACGACTGGCTGATCATGGCGGCGATCACCCTGGGCCTGGCCATCGAGTCCATGACCTACGCGCCCTACTCGGCCCTGATGTCGGAGCTGTTCCCGACCCATGTGCGCTACACCGCGCTGTCGCTGTGCTACCAGGTGGCGCCGATCCTGGCTGGCTCCCTGGCGCCGCTGATCGCCATCACCCTGCTCAAGGAATACCAGAGCTCGACTCCCATCGCCTGGTACCTGGTGGCCTCGGCCGTGATCTCGATCATCGCCGTGGGCGCGGCCCGGGAGACCCGTGGCATGTCGTTGCGGGACGTTGACCAGGGCTCCGCCAGCCGCACCGCGGGACGCTGAGCCCCCAGGCTCATGGATGAGCCTGCATCGCCCAGCTCCACGCAAATGACACCCAAGGCTTTACTTCGACAAACATCGATTATATAACGTATACGATATTCGATTATGCGCAATGAACCAGAAACCGAGCGATCCGGTTCGAGCCATAGATGTAGCTACAACAAACCCAACAACCATGAGGTAGCGTCATGAGCAACATTTTCACCGGCACCATCCCCGCACTGATGACCCCGTGCACGCCAGATCGCAAACCGGACTTCGACGCCCTGGTACGCAAGGGCCGCGAGCTGATCGAGGCGGGCATGAGCGCCGTGGTGTATTGCGGCTCCATGGGCGACTGGCCGCTGCTCACCGAAGCCCAGCGCCAGGAAGGCGTTGCCCGCCTGGTGGCCGCCGGCATCCCGACCATCGTCGGCACCGGTGCCGTCAACTCCAAGGAAGCGGTATCCCACGCGGCCCACGCGGCCAAGGTCGGCGCCCATGGCCTGATGGTCATTCCCCGCGTACTGTCCCGCGGTGCCTCGCTGGTCGCGCAGAAGGCCCACTTCAAGGCCATCCTGGCCGCGGCGCCGAACCTGCCGGCAGTCATCTACAACAGCCCCCACTACGGTTTCGCCACCCGCGCGGACCTGTTCTTCGAACTGCGCAGCGAGCATCCGAACCTGATCGGCTTCAAGGAATTCGGTGGCGCCGCAGCCAGCCGTTATGCGGCGGAATTCATCACCTCCAAGGATGACACCGTGACCTTGATGGTGGGCGTGGACACCGACGTGGTGAATGGCTTCGTCAACTGCAACGCCACCGGTTCGATCACCGGTATCGGCAATGCCCTGCCACGTGAAGTGCTGCAACTGGTGGCCCTGAGCAAGCAGGCCGCCAAGGGCGATGCCAAGGCCCGCCGCCTGGCGCTGGAACTGGAGTCGGCGCTGCACGTGCTGTCGTCGTTCGATGAAGGCGGCGACCTGGTCCTCTACTACAAGCACCTGATGGTGCTCAACGGCGACCTGGAATACACCCTGCACTTCAACGAGACCGATGCCTTGAGCGATGCCCAGCGCAACTACGCCGAGGCCCAGTACCAGCTGTTCCGTACCTGGTACGCCAACTGGCTGCAGGAAAACAACCTGGCCTGACGGCGCAGGTTCCCCACCCAAGCGGCGCGCCCATGCGCGCCGCTTGCATTTCTTCCTGCCCCCAGGTCCTCGGCCAGGCGGCAGGCAAATACCTTAGTCATCTCAGGAGGCCTGATATGGACCTGACAGGAAAGATGCTCATCGGCGGACAAGCCGTGCCGGGCAACCGCGACGCGATCAAGGCCATCAACCCGGCAACCGACCAGGCACTGGAACCCGGGTACCCCGGCGGTTCCCGCGAACATGTCGAACAGGCCTGCGCCCTGGCCTGGTCGGCCTTCGACAGCTATCGCGAAACCTCGCTGGAACAGCGCGCAGCCTTCCTGGAAGGCATCGCCGGGCAGATCGAGGCGCTGGGCGACGCCCTGGTGGACCGCGCCGTGGCGGAATCGGGATTGCCCCGCCCCCGCATCCAGGGCGAAGTCGGACGCACCTGCTTCCAATTGCGCACCTTCGCGCGAACCGTAAGGGCCGGCGAATGGCTCGACGTACGTGTCGATGAGGCCCTGCCGGAGCGCCAGCCGCTGCCACGCCCCGACCTGCGCCAGCGGCACATCGCCCTCGGCCCGGTGGCCGTCTTCGGCGCCAGCAACTTTCCCCTCGCCTTCTCCGTGGCCGGCGGCGATACCGCTTCAGCCCTTGCGGCAGGCTGCCCGGTGATCGTCAAGGCTCACAGCGCCCATCCTGGCACCAGCGAACTGGTAGGCCAGGCCATCAGCAGAGCGGTGGCCGCACATGACCTGGCCCCCGGGGTGTTTTCGCTGCTGTACGGCTCGGGAGCGGAGATCGGGATCGGCCTGGTGCGCGATCCACGAATCAAGGCCGTGGGCTTCACCGGTTCGCGCAGTGGCGGTATCGCCCTGACCCAGGCAGCCCAGGCTCGTCCGGAACCCATCCCGGTCTATGCCGAGATGAGTTCGATCAACCCGGTCTTCCTGTTCGAGCATGCCCTGCGCAACCGCGGCCCCGCATTGGCCGAGGGCTTCGTCGCCTCGCTGAACCAGGGAGCCGGCCAGTTCTGCACCAACCCTGGGCTGGTCATCGCCATCAAGGGCGATGCCCTGGACGCTTTCCTCACCACGGCTACCCAGGCAGTCCAGCGCAGCCCCGCCCAGACCATGCTGACCCCGGGCATCTTCAGGGCCTATGCAAACGGCCTGCAAGCCTTGGCCGGCAATGCCGCGGCACGAGTGCTCGGGGCCGGGCTGGAAGGCGCAGGACCGAACCAGTGCCAGACCCACCTGTTCGTGGCCAGTGCCCAGGACTTCCTGCGGGAGCCCGCGCTGCAGGCGGAAATCTTCGGGTCCGCCTCGCTGGTGGTGGCATGTGAAGACGCCGCCCAAGTACTGCAGGTCGCCGAGCACCTGGAGGGGCAACTGACCGCGACGCTGCACCTGGACGAGGCCGACGCCCAGGCCGTTCGCAACCTGCTGCCGACCCTGGAGCGCAAGGCTGGGCGGATCCTGGTGAACGGCTGGCCGACCGGTGTCGAGGTATGCGACGCCATGGTCCACGGCGGGCCTTTCCCGGCCACCTCCGACTCGCGTTCCACCTCCGTGGGAACCGCAGCCATCGCGCGCTTCCTGCGGCCGGTCTGCTACCAGAACTTCCCGGACGCCTTGCTGCCCGTGGCCATCCAGGGCGCCAACCCCATGGCGTTGTCACGCCTGGTCAATGGCCAGCGCCAGAGCTGAGGACGTCCCGCAGCAGCTGGTAGAGGACCGACCCGGCACGGCGTCGGGCCGGCCCTCGACCTATCCATCGTTCACCCAGGACCCAAGGATAAGTTCCATGTCTGACTTGATTAATCTGTCGCTCGACCAAGCCTATCGACTGTCCAGCGATGTACTGACAAGCAACGGCTTTTCCGAGGCGCATGCTCAAGCCATCGCGCGCACCGTCACCAGCGGACAAGCCGACGAGTGCCACTCCCATGGCCTGTATCGGTTGCTGGTCTGCGTGAAATCCATGCGCGAAGGCCAGGTCGACCCGCAGGCCCTGCCCACCCTGAGCGACCGCTGCGCCGGTATCGTCGCGGTCGACGCCCACCGGGGGTACTCGCTGTTGTCATTCGAAACGGCACTGCCGGTGCTGGTACGCAAGACTCGCCAGAACGGCGTGGCGGCCATGGTGATCAACAACTGCTATCACTTCTCGGCCCTCTGGCCGGAAATCGAGGCGCTGACGGCCCAGGGTCTCGCCGCCCTGGCGCTCACGCCAAGCCATAGCTGGGTCGCTCCGGCTGGCGGCAGCAAACCGGTGTTCGGCACCAACCCCATCGCCTTCGGCTGGCCACGCCCAGGTCGCGATCCCTTCGTCTTCGACTTCGCCACCAGCGCCATCGCCCGGGGAGATATCGAGCTGCACCGACGGGCCAACAGCCCGCTGCCCGAAGGCTGTGCCATCGACAGCGACGGCCAGCCCACCACCGATGCGCTGGCCGCGCTGTCGGGTGCCATGCTCACCTTCGGCGGGCACAAGGGCTCGGCCCTGGCGGCCATGGTCGAGCTCCTGGCAGGCGCCCTGATCAACGACATGACGAGCATGGAATCCATGGCCTTCGACGCCGGCGTGGGCGCCACGCCACTGCACGGCGAACTGATCCTGGCCTTCGATCCGCAACTGTTCTCCAACGGCAAGCCCGAAGAAGGCGCCCAGCGTGCACAAGCCTTGTTCGATGGGATCGTGCAACAAGGCGCGCGCCTGCCATCCCAGCGTCGCTACGAGGCCCGCCAGCGCAGCAAGGACGCCGGCGTGTTCCTGCCCAAGGCTTTGTACGAGGACATCCTCAAGCTGCTGGACAGATAATCCGAATCGGCCGGTTCCTGGCCGCAATTGTGTCGACTGCCATCGATACCGAGCCGCTGCGAAGCAAATGCAGCGGCCACTTCACCTCTCCACGAACGCCTGCAGTACTCCGCGGGATTAACCGCCTCGCTACCTAAACACGTTCGCAAACACTCTCCCCTACCTGATATAGCCCAGGCCGGCCCTAACGCTTTCCACTATCGCTAGCCAGATGCCGTCGCCAGCATCTGCGAATCGGATAAAGCCTGTTTCGATCTTTTCCGAGATCTCTTTGTTGCCAGCCTTCCCTCACTTAAAAGCTCATTTTTACCCCTTCCGCAGGGCGCAATCCGATAGCCCTCACTAGCGCTCTTTTCTTCACGGATTGGCGCATCGGCAGATTAGGAATCGGCTGATGTCGCCACGCCAGGCACGCCAGGAAAAATCCTCCCCGGATCCGAACGGACCCGTGCTATCCGCAACCGATGCGGACCGCACGTGTATTTTCTAGCAATGGAATCGAACGATGAAACTCAATAAATCCCTCTTGTTCGTAGCCCTGGGTTTTGCCCTGACAGGCATGGCCCATGCAGCTGACGGGGTGACCAAGAAAATCACTCTGACCGCACAGATCAACGACTCAATCTTCGTCTCCAAACCCGACGGTTCCACTTGGTACGGCACCGAGGAATTGGAGGCCGAGGACTACAAACAGCGCAAGTTCTCCCGCACCCTGCCCATCCGCGTCTGGACCAAGGGCACCGAGTTCAACGTCTCCCTGGCCCAGCCCCTGAAGATGAGCAATGGCAGCAAGGAAATGCTCAATCCCACCGTCAAGTTCGGCCATGCCGGTGGTGAACACCTCCTGGCAGTTGGCAAGACCCAGCAGGTGAAGCAGTCCATCGCCCTGGACGGCGGCACCGACGAAATCCACGACCTGAAAATCAGCGCCGACGCGCCTGGTGGCGCTTCGGGCAACGATGGCGGCACCTACAGCGGCGACCTGGTGATGGTGTTCGAACCTGTCGCCGCCACCGGACAACCATAACCCTCGCGGTAGACCGATCCTGATCGACTCCCAGGCCTTCTGGCCTGGGCTTTTGACCCTTTCAAGAGCCAAAACCTTGGTATGCGCATCCATCGAATTCCCTTTCGACTGGCAAAGCTATCGATTTGCCTGATCGCCGTCGTTGAGACTCCGGCCTTCGCCCAGATGAAGATCTCCTACGGGGTGCCAGAAGGCTTCAGTGCGGTCGAGATGGACAACAGCGCCACCTACGTCTCCACCCTCAACGGAAAGACCCTACCGGGGCTGGTCTCTTATTCGGTGATGCGCAACCGGTTGGAGTTCGACGCCAGCCAATACACCGAGAACGGCATTTCCATCGATGAACAGGATGCGATCCGCCGGGTACTCGCCAAGATCGACTACAAGCAGTGCCAACAAGGCTGCGACCTGTCACTGGACGAATACCACGTGAGCATCGACAAGCAGCGACGCACCCTGAGCCTGCGCGACTCCAAGGATGATTACCTGCAGCCCGAAACCAGTTGGGGACTGGTGAACAACCAGTCCCTGGACCTGCGCGGCGCTTCCGATGGTTATCGTGCAATGAACCTGAGCGGCAGCACTTGGTTAGGCATGCCCTCCCAGAGCTTCGGCTACATGAATTGGTACGCCAACCGCAGTGAAGTCCGCGGCTACAGTCGCCAGGATCACGACGTCTCGTCCTACTTCCTGCAAAAGAACTTCGGCGCCTCCTACCTGCGTGCAGGCAAGCAGGACAGCGTAGACTACGCTTCCGGCGCGGTGAGCACTCTGCTGACGCCCAGTTTCGACCAATTCATCACCCTGGGCAGCCAGGAAAACCTGCGCTCCGACCGTGCTGTCGGATCGCTAGTGCTGTACTCGGCACGCGAGGGCAACTACGAGTTCTACCGCAACGGCCGACTGATTCTCAAACGCCCGGCCATCCTGGGTCGCAACGAATTCAGCTACCTGGACCTGCCCGGCGGCTACTATCCGGTGGAGGTACGCCTGGTCGACCGCAGCGGCAACGTGGTCAACAGTGAAATCCGCGACATCAACAACCTCAACTTCGCCGGTGGCGGCAGCAACTCCTGGCACATCACCGCCGGCAAGGACATGTACGACGGTGGCCGCCTGTTCCAGGCCAGCGCCAGCCGCAACATGAGCCAGTTCTACATGAACGCCTCCGCCGTCAGCGGCGACTCGCGCAGGGCTACCGAACTCAACGCCACCCGCCCCAGCACTATCGGCTCGGCCAGCCTGACTCCGACCGTCGGGCTGCTCAGCGGTGAACGCAGCACCGGGGCCTACGTCAACCTGACCATGAACGACGACTTGTTCGGCAACCTGTCGTTCAACCGCTACCAGAACACCGGCGTCTCGCGCTTCTACCAGGGCATGCCCAGCACCTACTTCTCCTATAGCCGCAACGTGCTAGGCATAACGGCCGGTTACAACTACCAGAAACGCAGTCGTGGCGAGATCCAGCAAGCCGAAGTGCGCTGGAACTATCGTCCCAACGGGCTCTGGTCGTCGTTCGTACTTGGCGTGCAGAAAGGCGGCTACAGCAGCCTGGACCAAAGCGATTACTCCCTGTACTTCAACATGACCTGGACCTTGGATCGCAACCAGGCGAGCTTCCGCGCCGCCCGTGTCGGTGGCCAAACCCAGGTCAGCGGCGACTACCGCAAGGAATTCCAGGACAGCTACGGCACCTCCACCGCCGGGATGACCGTGAGCCGGCTGGATAGCAAGAACAGCGTTAATGCCTATGCCAGCCGTTCCGGCACCCGTGGCGACGTGTCCCTCAACCTGGGCCACGATTCGGACACCAGCAACGCCGACTTCAACTACCGCGGAATGCTCGCCGCCAGCTCCCAGGGCGTCTCCCTGGGCCGCTACAGCCCCAGCGGAAGCGCCATGTTGCTCAACACCCCAGCGATCGGCGATACACCCTATGGCTTCAGCGTGGAGGGCCACCCGGTCGCAGGGAACGGCACGTATGCAGTGCCACTGGGGAACTACGGCGATGTCGCATTCGCTCGTGTCCTTACCAACAGCGAAGAGTTGGACATGAACATCGAGGTTCCCGCCAACATCATCCGCGCCCACCCCGGCCAGGTGTACTCCGCCGATGCCAAGGTGGACATCCATATGATCTACAGCGGCCTGTTGGTGGACCCCGCTGGCAAGCCAGTAGGCGGACGCATCGTCGAAACCGGCGACACGGCCTACCCCAACGGCCTGTTCTCCATCTCCAGCAAATCTATCTTGCCCGGAATCACCGTCGAGAAGGGTCAGCGACGCTATCGCTGCGATCTTTCGAAAACCGTCGACGGTAGCCAAAGCCAGTACCGCTGCAATGAATGAACCGACCGAACAGGAGCCTCCCTCGATGAATTTCCTCCGCATTCCGGCAAAGCTGGCCCTACCTGGCCTGCTTCTGCTCGCTTCCACCGCTGTCCGTGCGGAAGGTGAACTGATGGTGATGCCGGCCAGCCTGAAGGTCTACAACAGCCACGAGCACAGCATCAGCCTGAGGAACCTTGGCGATGCTCCACTCTACCTGTCGGTGTCCGTGCAGAAAGTACAGAATCCGGGCCTGGTTCCTGAGATCAAGGTGCCGGTGAACGAACTGGAACGCCCAGGCCTGCTGGCCAATCCCGACAAAATCACCCTCGGTGCCGGCCAGAGCCGTAAGGTCAGCCTAAGGTCCCTGCATGAGCCTCAGGCCGAGGAGCTGTACCGGGTTTATGTCCTTCCCGTTCGCTCGCTGCAAATCGACAACGCGATAACGGAAAAGATTGCCGCCCCGGTTTCCGTAGCGGTGGGGTATGGCGTGCTGGTCCGCCACATGCCCAAGCCTGCCAATCAACGTGAGACCTGGGGCCACCGTTGCCAGGACGGGGGGATACTGCTGGAAAACACCGGCAGCGTGCGCCTGCTGTTCTCCGATCTCAAGACTACCGATGGCACGAAACAGGAACGCGTCGCGGTGTTCCCTGGCACGCCGCATTTCTTTCCCGGCAAGCAACTGACGTTCAACTTCGATGAAAAACCGGTAGTCCTGGACTGCCACTGAGGTTCTTCGGTGTATACAGAGAAATGAAGATACATAGCATGCGACTCCTTCAAGCCACGGGTGCGCCATGGACGCTTCTCCAACAGTGAGCAAGCTGTATAACGCCCGGATGTGTTGTGCAGCGGTCGCCTTGTTACTCCCAGCATCCAGCCTGGCCGCCGGGATACTGCAACTCTCCGACAGCGTGCTGCGCTTGGAGCCTGGTGCACGTATGCCGCAACTGCATGTGGAGAACACCGGCGATACCCCGCTGTTCCTGGATGTGCGCCAGGAGTTGCTGGTCAATCCGGGGCAATCGCCGGAAGAATTGATGCCTGTCGAGCAAGTGCAAGCCCCATCGCTGCTGATATCCCCCCAGCGCCTGGTGCTGTCACCGGGCCAAAAACGTCAGATGACCTTGCGCACCTTGTCCGCCCCCGCCCGGCATCGTGTCTGGCGGCTGACTTTCCGCCCCCGGCAGAGAGTCATCGTCGCAACCACCACACCCGATCAGCAGGGCGCCCCGTTGTCCCTGAATATCGGCTACGGCGTGCTGATCTATCAAATGGCAGCGCACCTTCCTCAAACCGGGGACATCCCATGAAGACCACTCTCTCACTTGGCCTGTTGCTCCTTGCCGGCACACTGGCACCATTGGCCCACTCCTCGGACGTGAACCTTAGTGGCAAAATCACCAGTACCATCACCGCTTTCGTGAAAAACCCCAACAACCTGTTCGTGACCGACTCCTTTGGAGGCTGGTTCGACCAAGGGTTGGAGATGCAGCAACCGGGCAGCTGGAGTTCTCCTTATGAAGTCCAGGCCCGATTGCGCATCGTGTCATCCACCGGGATATTTCAGGTACGGATGGATGCCGAACCACAAATTCGCCATATCAAGAACCCAACCCTGGTGTTCCGCAAGCCCAGTGTCAGCTTCGGCCTGGAGGGCGAGCCGATGAAACTTCTGGTGGTAGCTCGGAATACCGAATTCAGGAACCCCAAGGCGCCCAATGCAGACGAGGACTCCATAGGCTTTTACCAGTTGGCGGTCTCAGCCATGCCTCCTGTGGGCTCCTTCAAGGACACCAGCGGCCTCTATAGCGGTGAGCTGTCATTGACCTTCGAACCCGTCGCCGTGGATCCCTGAAATGACAAGCAGAGTGCGATGGCCAGCAAGAAGTCGAAAACCAGCCAGCGGCAGCGGGGCCTGGCTATGTCTGACCTGTATTTTGTCGCCAAGCCAGGCCTGGGCGGTAATCGACGTCCAACCCAAGGTATTGGTGGTGCAGGAGCAATCCATGACCATGGAAATAAGCAACCTGGGGGATCGCGCGGAATATGTATCGATCAACCTGTCACGACTGCTCAACCCTGGGGTCGAATTGGCGGAGGAAAAACTCGAAGCCATCACCCAGTCGCAGAATCCGCCCCTGTATGCTTCCCCCTTCAAGCTCTCGCTGAGCCCTGGCCAGAGCAAGACGGTCACCCTCAGGCCCTTGCACAAGGTAGAGCGGGAACAGGTCTATCGCCTGGATATCCGCCCCATCGTCAACCCGCTTGGCTCACTCCAGTCGCAAGCCTCCGGCAACGTCGTGATCAACCTGGCATACAGCACCCTGGTCCGCCAGTTACCAGCCCAGGAGCGATCCACACTTACGATCCGCTGCGAAACCGAGGGTACACGCCTGGAAGCCAGCGGCAATGTGCGCTATCAGGTTCGCGAGGCCATGGTGGACGGTGGCCAGCTCGACCCGTTCAACGTCTACCCGGGGGCTCCGGTGCTGCTCAAGGGCAAGGATATCCGTATCCCTGACCAGCCGGCCTGCTCGCGCTGAGGCAGGCCGGCCCCGGCCATCACATCGAGTGCTGCTTGACCGGTCGCCCGTCCACAGCGTCCGTATAGCCCCGATCCTCCTGTCCCTGGCGCAAACGCAACGCCACCAGCGCCGCTACCAGCAAGACCAGGGCGATGACCTTGAGACCGTTCATGGCGTCGCCCGTGGTCATTTCGATCGCGCCCATCACCGAGGGCCCGACAAACCCGCCCAGCAAGCCGCAGCAGTTCACGAACCCCAGGCCACCTGCCAGGGCCGCGCCCTTGAGCCGGGAAGCGGGATACAGAAAGATGATCGACTGCACTACGAAGAACATCAGCGCAGCGACGCAGAAGCCCACCAGGCTGAATACCGGCCCGGAAACCGCGGCGATCAGCAATCCCGAGGCCATCACCAGCAGTCCCAGGACCAGCAACTGTCGCGAGCGCCGGGCACTGTTGGCCAGCCGGGGCAAAGCGACGGCTCCCACGGCGGCGGCGATCCAGGGTAGGGAGTTCAACAAGCCGACGCTCATGATACTCAAGCTGCCGTATTTGCCGATGATGCTGGGCAGGAAGAAGATCACGGTATAGATGGTGATCTGGTGGCAGAAGTACACGAAGATCGCCAGCAGGATCTGCGGGGTGAAGCACTGCCTGAACGAATGCCCGCCCTGCCCCGCTCCTTCGTCGGCCTCCCTGGCCAGTCGTTGTTCGATGGACTGGGCTTCTTCGGCACTCAACCAGCGAGCCTTGCCCGGGCGATCCGGCAGGTGGCGCCAGACCACCCAGGCGAAGAACACCGCCGGCAAGCCTTCGAGCAGGAACATCCACTGCCAGCCATGCCAGCCCAGCAAGCCATCCATCTTCATCAATGCCGCGCCCAACGGGCCGCCGATGATATTGGCCAGGCATACCCCCAAGAGGAAGTAACCGGTGGCCCGGGCCCGCTGCTGGCGGTCGAACCAGTAGGTCAGGTACAGCATCACGCCGGGAAACAACCCCGCCTCGGCGATGCCCAGCAACAGGCGCAGCACGTAGAAGGACGTCTCGCCCTGGACGAAGGCCATGGCGGCCGAGATCAGGCCCCAGGTGGCCATGATCCGGGCAATCCAGAAGCGCGCGCCGACCCGGTGCATGATCAGGTTGCTCGGCACTTCAGACAGCGAGTAGGTGAGGAAGAACAAGCCGGCGCCCAGGCCATAGGCCGCGGCGGAGATTCCCAGGTCGACATCCAGCTGGTGCTTGGCCAGGGCGATATTGGTGCGATCGAGAAAGCTCAGGACATAGGCGGCGATCAGCAATGGCATGAGCTTGCGAAACATCAGGCGGGTCAACTGCTGCTGGTCCCGGGGAGCGATGGGTGCGGCGGTATGCATGGTACGGAGCTCCTATCGAGCGGCTTTGGCGCCCCGCCAGCGATGGCCGGGGAGCGCATCGGTGTTGTTCTAGAACTCGGGTTGCGCCAGCGGCGGTTGCGCAGGCCGGGCGAACAGCTGCAGCAGCACGCCGCCCAGGGCACAACCGGCCATGACGAAGAAACACAGGATGTAGCCCGGCAGGCTGGTCCAGCCTCCGCCGGAGGCGATCAGGCTACCCATCAGCAGCGGCGCCATGCCGCCACCGATGAACATGGCAGTGGTGATGATGCCGTTGGCGGTGGAAGTAGCCGAAGGCTCGGCCGAATCGCAGGCCACGGCGTAGTAGATCGGCCACACCGCATTGGCCACCAGGCCGAACAGCAACTGCATGACGATGACCAGCGCCAGGGTGCTGGCGAAGTAGAAGGCCGCGACACTAGCGGCCATCCACAGCCCGCAGATGATCAGGGTCGGGCGCCGGCCGATGATGTCGGACAGCGCCGGCCAGATCAGTTGCCCGAGAATCCCGGTCAGGGTGAAGACCACGCTCATGCCCGCGGACTCGGCCAGGGACAGGCCGGTGATGTTGTACAGGTAGGCCGGCAGGACGATGTTCACGCCCATGTACACCACCTGGGTAAGCAGGGTATTGCCGGCCGTGAGGGCGATATTGCGATTGCCCAGGGTCGCGACGAAGGTACGCCACGCCTGACCCTTGGCCTGGGTCACGGGAGTGCTGTGCGGTGGGGTCATGCCCTGGGCGGCGATGTCGAGGTAGAGCTGGGTGATACGCTGGGGCGTGGAGTAGCGTGCCCAGAACAGCATCAGTGGTACGGCCACGACGAAGGCGAAGAAGAACACGTAGCGCCAGTTGTCCTCGCCAAAGGTGCCGATGACGAAGCTGGCCACCAGGCCGCTGAGCATGGCGCCGATCGGGTAACCGGTGTGGTGTGCCCCAAGGGCGAACCCGCGGCGCTCCACCGGCCACCATTCGGCGGTATTGCTGACCCCGACGGGCTCCCCCCAACCGGCGCCCAGGTTGACGCCCACGCGCAAGGCGACGAACGCGGCCAGGTTGCCGCTCAGGGCCTTGAATCCGGACAGGAACGAAATCGCGGTGTAGCCCAGCACCAGCGGGACCTGGAAACGCGCACGCTTCCAGCCGCCACCATGCCGGTCGCTCCAGATCGAACCGGGAATATCCAGCAAGGCCAGGGCCAGCATGATCAGGGTCGCGAGCGTCCCCCATTGCTCGGCGGACAATTCGAAGTGCTTGGAAATGGTCGGCCCCAGCCGCAAGACGATCTCACGGTCGTAGGCATTGAGGATCCAGATCATCCAGCAGACCAGCAAAGACACCCAGGAGTGACGATGAATCTGGCGCAGCGAAGCTTTCTTGACGATAGCCATGGGCCTCTCCAGGCGCGTGACGACGCGCACTGACACGGCATTGCAGAAGGGATTGAGGGGACTGCTTCAGCCGGCGAAACGGCGTTCGGCGATACCCCGCACACCCAGGCCATGGATGGCGAACAAGGCCCCACGCTGCTGGCCGTCCGCTGGGAAGCGTGGCAATGGCGGTCGTGCCATCGAGGTGACGAACAGGATGTCCAGGTCCGGTCCGCCGAAAGTCAGGCTGGTGACCTTCTTCACTGGCATTTCGATGACCCGGTCGACCCGCCCGTCCGGGCTGTAGCGCACCAACTGGCCGGCATAGACCAGGGCCTGCCACAGGTAGCCCTCGGCATCCACGGTACAACCATCGGCGGCACCGCCGGCGGCGGTATCGACCTTGGCGAAGGTCCGCCGGTTACTCACCGCACCCGAGGTGGTGTCGTAGTCGTAGGCACGGATTTCCCCCGACCAGGTGTCGGCGAAATACAGGAGGTCGCCTCCCGGGCTCCAGCACGGGCCATTGGAAACGATGATCTCGCTATCGAGGGTATGCAGGCTGAGGTCCGGGTCCAACCGATAGAGCTTGGCACTGGGGCTTTCTTCGCGGGTATCCATGGAGCCGAAGACAAAACGCCCCTGGCGGTCGACCTTGCCATCGTTGAGCCGGTTGTGCGGCAGATCGGGCTCCGGATCCACGATCAGCTGCAATTCGCCGCTACGCAGGTCCAGGTTATGCAGCCCTTCCTGCAAGGCGACCAGCGCTTGTTCCCCGCAGCGGCGCAGGGCCATGGAGCCGATTTTCTGCGCCACGTCCCAGGCCCTGAGCTCGGTGCCATCGACGGTACAGCGCAGGATTCGCCCATCGGCGCTGTCGACCCAGTACAGCCGTTGTTGTTCCAGGTCCCAGACCGGACCTTCGCCGAGATTGGTTTTGACATCCACCAGGACTTCGATACGCATGGTGTTATCCCTTTATTGTTGTTGTGCGGGATGGGCGGACAGGCTCCGCCCAGGCTGGATATGTCGCCTAGAAAGCGACCTGGTCGCGCCCCTTGAGGCCGAGCATGGCCCGGGCCTCGTCCGGCGTCGCCACACGGCCGCCCAAGGCCTCGATCACCGCGCGGATACGCCGCACCTGATCGGCATTGCTGGCGGCCAGCTTGCCCGGACCATCCCAGAGCGAGTCCTCCAGGCCCACCCGGACATGGCTGCCCATGGCCAGGCCCATGGTCCCCAGGGGGATCTGGTGGCGTCCGGCGCCAAGAATCGACCAGTGATAGTCCTCGCCGAACAGGCGATCGGCGGTGCGCCGCATATGGGCCAGGTCCTCGGGATGGCCACCGATCCCGCCCCGCAGGCCGAACACCGACTGAATGAACAGCGGCGTCTTGAGCAAGCCGCGCTCAAGGAAATGCGCCGCGGTATAGAGGTGGCCGATGTCGTAGCACTCGATCTCGAAACGCGTACGGTTTTGCGCACAAGCGCTGAGGATGTGCGCAATATCGCGGAAGGTATTGCGGAAGATCCGATCGTCGCTCTCTTCCAGGTACGGACGCTCCCAGTCGTGCTTGAACTCGGTGAAGCGGTTGAGCATTTCGTACAGGCCGAAGTTCATCGACCCCATGTTCAGCGAAGCCAGTTCCGGCTTGAACTCCAGCACCGGTTGCAGGCGCTCTTCGACCCCCATGGTCGGCGCTCCGCCGGTGGTCAAGTTGATCACTACGTCGCTGGCCGACTTGATCTGTGGCAGGAAGCGTCGGAACAGCTCCGGGTCCTGGCTCGGCCGCCCATCCTCAGGGTCCCGGGCGTGCAGGTGGACAATGGCGGCGCCGGCCTCGGCAGCGGCGATGGCTTCGGCGGCGATTTGCCCAGCGGTGACCGGCAAGTGCGGTGACATGGACGGCGTATGGATCGCACCGGTGACGGCGCAAGTGATGATGACAGGGGTTTTTCCAGGCATGACGGTACTCCGACTTTTATTCTTGAAGAAAAAAATCCCAGGGTGTCGCTGATGAAATCCGCCGCCGAGTCCTTCGGCAGGGTTGGCCGCATGTACGGCTAGCAGGCCATTGAAAAACGTAGGCAAGGCAGCCGGCGCAAGGTGAAAACAGGCGAAAAAGCGCAGTTCACGAGTGGTCAATGAGCATTTTGACCGGGCTGGCGCACCAGCCTGTTTTCAACGCTGCGATGGCAACGCAGGTAGTTTTTCAACGGCCTGTCAGAGGTACTCGACGTTACCGTCGACGCTGATCGCCTGGCCGGTGACATTGCGCGCCGCCGGCGAACAGAGGAACAGCGCCATGGCGGCCACGTCCTCGGCGCTGACCATGCGCTTGAGGGAAATCTTGTCCAGGTACTGCTCGCGCATCTGCGCGACGGGAATCCCGGTCTGCTCGGCCCGGGCCTGGATCACCGCCTCCA
The DNA here is from genome assembly GCF_046230915.1 of Pseudomonas sp. KCJK8993. NCBI lineage: Bacteria > Pseudomonadati > Pseudomonadota > Gammaproteobacteria > Pseudomonadales > Pseudomonadaceae > Pseudomonas > Pseudomonas sp. KCJK8993. Next base: position 3,811 of record NZ_JBJJLO010000117.1, on the reverse strand, counting down.
TGCGCGGTCCCTCGACAATCCCCGGCAACAGGGCATTGACCCGGATATCGCTGGCGCCGAGTTCGGCGGCCAGGGATTTCATCAAGCCGACGATCGCCCATTTGGTCGCTGCATAGGGCGTGCGCCAGGCATAACCCAGGCGGCCGGCCACCGAGGCGATATGCAAAAGATGGGCGTTGCTCGAGGCCTTGAGCAAGGGCACGGCATGATGGGCAAAGCGGTACTGGGCAGTGAGATTGATATCGATGGTGCGTTGCCAGTCGGCATCGCTGACCGCATCGATACCCGCGGTGGGCCCGGCGATACCGGCGTTGTTGACCAGCACATCCAGGCCGCCGAAACGCTGGACCTGCAGCTGGAACAACGCCTCGATCTGCTGCGGATCACCGACATCGGCCCGACTGGCCAACGCCTGGGGATGGCGGTCGCGAAACGCCGCCAAGGCCGCCTCGCTGACATCGCATACATGGACCTGGGCTCCAGCCTCGAGATAGGCACGGGCGAGCACTTCGCCGATACCCGCCGCACCACCGGAAATCATGACCCGCAGGTCCGGATAAGGCTGTAAACGTTGCAAGACGCTCATGCCCGACCTCCTTTGGCCGCTGCCTTCGGCGCCTTGGCCAGCAAACGGGCCAGGGAGTCGGCGGCCTGCATGATGTCGTCGGTGACCGCTGCTCGGGCAGCAGGCGCATCTGCGGTCGACAGGGCCGCGACGATCCGATCGTGGGCCTCCATGGAACGCTGCAGGTGAGCCTTGTCGGGGGCCACCAGGGCGAAACAAGGCCCCATGTGCAACCAGAAATTCTCCACCGCAGCCATGGTCAGCTCGGCCCGAGCCACGGCGTAGATACGCCGGTGGAAGGCGAAGTTGGTCCATAGATAGCGGGAAACATCCACTTCGTCAGCGGCCTTGCGCATCTGCCGGCAGAGCTCGACGATCTCCTGCAAGTCACCGTGCTGCATGTGCTGCACCGCCTTCTCCGCCAACAACCCCTCCAGGGCCACCCGGGCATCACGAATCTCCCGCAGACGTTCCACGGTCATCATTCGTACCCGTAAGCGAGAAGTCTCGGTGACCTCAAAGGCATTTTCCGCACTCAGGCGCTGCAGAGCCTCGCGCACCGGCATCGGGCTGGAACCCAACGCTTCGGCCAGGCCACGGATGGTCACCTTCTGACCAGGCTGGAAGCGGCCGCTCATCAAGGCCTCGCGAATTTGCCGATATACCTGCTCTTGCAAGGTATCGCGCGAAACCTGACGCAACGTGGGAAGAGGGATGGGACCTTCGGACATGGGGCGTACCTGTATTGTGATTCTTGTGCTCGACAATATGTGATCACAAATCAAATATGTCAAATACTCAATGCAGGTCCGCTTGAAATTCAGCGCAGGATCTCGCGCGCGCCTTGGAGTAAGCCAAGGGACATGGGGAAAAAGGCATAAAACGAAAAAGCCCCCGTAATCTTCAAAGATTACGGGGGCTTAGTCTTGTTCAATAATGGCGGAGAGATAGGGATTCGAACCCGACCACCCCACGCCATAGACCGCTACAGGCCACAATTATCGTGGTTTTTGATAAGACACAGAGGTCGTTAACGGCCAAGAGCGGCCTGCATATTGCCCTAAATTTGCCCTAAAATTCCCAAGCTCATCCTCACACTATCGCTTGAGGCTTTCCAGATGAGCCATCACGTCAAACGACCCCCAGCATGCCCGAGTAGAGACGGTGACGACAGGGAAGTTTTTCAAGCAGCTTTGGCCAAGCGGGCGAGCGATTGTGCCGAGCGAAGGATGGTTCGAGTGGGTGAAAGACCCAGCCGATCCGAGGAAGAAGCAGCCCTACTTCATTAGGCTGAAAAGCCAACGACCTATGTTTTTTGCTGCGCTGGCACAGGTGCACCCAGGCTTGGCCCCGCATGAGGGCGATGGCTTCGTGATCATCACGGCCGCTAGCGATCAGGGCATGGTCGACATCCATGATCGCCGTCCCCTTGTCCTCTCTCCCGAGCAGGCCAACGAGTGGCTGGATCCAGAGTTACCTCCTCAGCGTGCCGAAGAGATAGCGCTAAAGCTGTGCCGGCCAACAGCAGACTTCGAGTGGTATCGGGTTGGAACAGAGGTAGGGAACGTCAAGAATCAAAACCCGCAACTAATACATCCACTCCACTGATGCATTAGATTCGCCAACATTTACTTCCTATTTTCACCGGCTACTCTTAGTCGACCGCTGGAATGCCGGAGAAAATGGCAATGGATACAATGAGCAAAAGCGAACTTGAAACCGTACTTTCAAGCCGTTTGCCGCAATGCACCATCAGCTGCTCGATCAATCCAGATAGCACCATGACAGTCGAAGTAACGGGGCCCGAGTTGCAGCAATTCACGATTGCCAACATAGATCGAACTCAGTATCACGGCGAGCTAGGTATAGCGAAGCTAACTCGTGAGATTCTGGAAGAAATGGTCGTGTCTCGGCAGACATCTCGCTTGAAGTGATTGGACAACAAGCCGCGCCAGCCTCTGTTCCCGTGCTGAACTTACCTCTCGCCCCACTGGAGCGCTGCTAGTTCCAGCACTAAATCAACGCACCCGCGCATAAGGGAAAATGCTTCACGTTGCCACGGCCTACCGATTTGTAAAATAAATAGAATTTCTCACGCAAATATGTGTCTATTTATTACAAACCCAAAAAGAGGCTTAGCCATGAAATTCTCGAAGTTTTGTGAACGTCTTAGCAAGTGGGCTGGGAGTCCGAAAACCTTCTTTTTCGCTTTGGCGTTGATCCTAGCCTGGGCAGTTACGGGTCCAATTTTTCACTACAATGATACTTGGCAGTTGATCATAAACACATCCACCACAATCATAACCTTTTTAATGGTTTTCTTAATTCAGAACACGCAAAACCGTGACAACGACATTTTACACCTGAAAGTCGATGAATTGGTGCGAGCTTCAAAGGATGCGACAAATGCTGCTCTTAATCTCGAAAAAAAGGACACCAAAGAACTCCACGAGTTAAGAAAAAAATATAGCATACTGGGAGATAGCGAAACCCAAGAAAACACCAAAACCTTTCCCAGCGAAGAAAAACCACCTCTTCCATCCCAATTGAAAGAGTAACTATTTACAACGACCAACAGCTCCATTTCTGACTATGCACCAAGGACCTCCTAGCTACGCAACGATTTAGGATTCTGCTTTTTGCAATCCGCTCAACAAGGAGTCATGCAAGATGCATGACTCTACTCTTCTACTAGGGCAAACAACCGCCTGAAAACGGTAGATTGTAAAACTCAAGAAATGGCACAGAGCATGCTTAGTTTAATGGGAGTGCCTTTAGCACACTCCCTTTTAGCCATGATGAGGTCAACATGAACGCTATTGAACTTTTGAAAGCCGACCATGAAAAAGTGAAAACCATCCTTACCCAGTTGAGTGAGTCCACGGACCGAGCTATCAAGAAGCGAACGGAACTTCTCGAAAAACTAGAGGCAGAGGTAGCTGTTCACACCCAACTTGAAGAGAAAATTCTTTATCCTGCATTCAAGGCCGCCGGGGGCAAGGAACAAGCGGAAATGTACTACGAAGCCAAGGAGGAGCACCGCACAGTCGACTCATTGGTATTGCCAGACCTGAAAAAAACAGATCCGACCAAGCCTGAGTTTGCGGGTCGGGTCAAGGTAGTCAAAGAGCTACTAGAACATCACATTGAAGAAGAGGAGTCTGAAATGTTCCCTCAAGTCGAAAAGCTTATTCCTCTCAACGAGCTTAATGAGCTGGGCGAGAAAATGAAAACGATGAAATCTTC
>NZ_JBJJLO010000116.1:0-20380 GCF_046230915.1 Pseudomonas sp. KCJK8993 | reverse complement strand
CCTCGGTAATTCCGCCCGCCGCCTCGGCCAGCGGACCACGCATCACCGGTTGCGACTGGCCGACCAACGGCAGTGGCATCGGTTGTGACGAGCCGGCGAACTCCACCGCCGGGCCGCCATTGGCATTCGGCGCCTGGCCCAGCGGTAGCTGCGCCTGCTCGTTGGCCGGCGTCCCGGTGGCGGGCGCCTTGCCGCGACCCGGCATCAGCCAGGCCGCGGCGACGGCCACGACCACTACGGCGGAAATGGCCAATACGTGTTTCTTAGGCATGTTGAACCCCATACTTGGACGCTTTACCGCAGAGCGGCTGGCGATCATTGCTTCGATCATTGCATCCCTGGCGACCTGGTTGATGTTGCCCGGCCAGCCATCGGAGCTTTCGTGAATATCACTGATCTGATCCGCGGAGAAAAGTTCGATGCCCTGCCCCGCTCCCTCGAGGCGCTGGGCCAGGTATTCCCTGGTTTCCTCCTCGGTGTAGGGCTGCAGTTCGATGATGTGGAAACGCTCCTGGTCGGTGCCGAACGGGTCCAGCGCCGCGATCAGCGATGACTCGCCGAACAGGAAGACATGGGGACGACCTTCCGGGGCGCCCGCCGCCAGCGCCAGCAGCGCCTCGAGCGCGGACTCGTCGAGCTGCTCGGCATCGTCCACCAGCAGGTAGACCTCCTGGCCGGTCAGGGCCAGTTGCACCACCTGGGCCAGGATCGTGCCGATCTCGGCCTGGGCCACATTCAGCGCCTGGGCCACCTGGCGCAGCACACCGGCGGCATCGCCGGCGCCACGGGCGGAAACCACCACGCTCTGTACCGATTGCTTGTTGGTGCTGGCGACCAGCGCCTGGCGCAACAGGGTCTTGCCGCTGCCCTGGGGACCAGTGACCACCAGCAGCAGTTGGCTATAGCGGGCCAGATGGTGCAGTTGCCCCAGCACGGGCTTGCGCTGGGCAGGGAAGAACTTGAAGCCGGGGACCCGAGGAGCGAAGGGGTCGTGACTCAACTGGTAATGGCCGAGGAATGCCTCGTCCGCGTGCAAACTAGTCATCGGAATCTATCAACCTTTAAGCTGAGCCAGGGCGCGGTAGTCCGCTCCCAGCGTGGCCTGCAGAACCTCTTTCGGATAGTCGTCGGTCACTACGGCTTCGCCCATGCGGCGCAGCAGTACCAGGCGCAAACGACCATCGATCACTTTCTTGTCTATTGCCATGTGTTCGAGAAAATCGGCCTCGGTCATCTCCTCGGGCGGAATGACCGGCAGGCCGGCGCGCTGGAACAGGGCGATGCCGCGGTCGCGCTCCTGCTCGCTGATCCAGCCCAGGCGCGACGACATCTCCAGGGCCATCACGGTGCCAGCCGCCACGGCCTCGCCGTGTAGCCACACGCCATAACCCATGTGGGTCTCGATGGCATGGCCGAAGGTATGGCCGAGGTTGAGGGTGGCGCGCACCCCCGACTCGCGCTCATCGGCACCCACCACTGCAGCCTTGGCCGCGCAGGAGCGTTCGATGGCGTAGGTCAGCGCCTGCGGCTCCAGGGCCCGCAGGCGATCGACGTTTTCTTCCAGCCAGGTGAGGAACGGCTCGTCGCAGATCAGGCCGTACTTGATCACCTCCGCCAGGCCCGCCGAAAGCTCGCGGCTCGGCAGGGTCGTGAGGCTGGTGGTATCGATCAGCACCACGTTCGGCTGATAGAAGGCGCCGACCATGTTCTTGCCCAACGGGTGGTTGATGCCGGTCTTGCCGCCTACCGAGGAGTCGACCTGGGACAGCAAGGTGGTGGGAATCTGGATGAAGTCGACACCGCGCTGGTAGCAGGCTGCGGCAAACCCGGCCATGTCACCGATCACTCCGCCACCGAGGGCGATGACGGTGGTACGGCGGTCGTGGCGAGCGGTCAGCAGGCCATCGAAAATCAGTTGCAGGGTCTCCCAGTTCTTGTAGGCCTCGCCATCGGGCAAAACCACCGAGATCACCGAGAACTGCGCCAGGGTCCGGGTCAGACGCTCAAGGTACAGCGGCGCGACGGTTTCATTGGAGATGATCGCCACTTGCCGTCCGGCGATGTGCGGCACCAGCAGCTCGGGCCGGTCCAACAATCCTTCACCGATGTGGATCGGGTAGCTGCGCTCGCCTAGATCGACCTTAAGTGTCTGCATGTGTCCCCACAGAGAAGATGGAAGCAAGCATTGTGCCTTGCTTTGACGATGGGCCTCGCCTGGTCATCTGACGCAGCCCGATAGCTCTGCGCCACACCTTGGCGGTCTGGCGCGACGCCGAGAATAGCGCATTTCGCCCGGCGTATTAACGGGAAGGCAGTTGCTGCAAGCGCTCGAGGATGTCCAGCACCACCAATCGTGGTGGCCGCTCATCGGTTTCCACCACCAGGTCGGCGATTTCCCGATAAAGCGGATCGCGGATCTCCAGCAGATCGCGCAGTGTCTTGGCCGGATCGGCGGTACGCAGCAAGGGGCGGTTGCGATCCCGGGCGGTACGCCCGACCTGCTGCTCCACCGAAGCATGCAAGTAGACCACTCGCCCGCCGGCATACAACGCCCGACGATTGGCCTCGCGCATCACCGCGCCACCACCCGTGGCCAGCACCACGCCATCGGTGTTGCACAGTTCGGCGATCATCGCCTGCTCACGGTCACGAAAACCCGGCTCGCCTTCCTTATCGAAGATCCATGGGATATTCGCGCCTGTGCGCAGTTCAATTTCCTTATCGGAATCTTTGAATGGCAGGCGCAGCTCTTTGGCCAGCAAGCGGCCAATGGTGCTTTTTCCAGCCCCCATTGGCCCAACAAGAATCAAATTTCGCACAGCATCAATGACTCGCAGCAATCGCCTGGTTGTTCATGATACGCGGAGTGAGAAACACCAGCAGCTCGGATTTTTTCTCTGACACCACGTCTCGCCGGAAAAGGCGGCCAAGATACGGGACATCGCCCAGAAATGGCACTTTATCTACAACCTTGCTCTGCGTATTGGAAAAAACTCCGCCAATGACAATGGTTTGCCCGTCACGCACCAGAACCTTGGCATTGACTTCGTTCTTGCGAATAGGCGGGACGTCCTGGACCTTGTTCAGGTAGTCCGGCTCGTCCTTGGTGACCTTGACGTCCATGACCACCCGGTCGTCCGGGGTGATCTGCGGGGTAACTTCCAGGGACAGCGAAGCCTCCTTGAACGAAACCGAGGTCGCACCGCTGGAACTGGCCTCCTGGTAGGGAATCTCGGTGCCCTTGAGGATCCTGGCGGTCTCCTTATCGGAAGTGACCACTTTAGGCTGGGAGATGATTTCGCCGTTGCCGCTCTTCTCCATGGCGGTCAGCTCCAGATCCAACAGCAGGTTGTCGGAGATATAGGCGATGTCCATGCCCGAAGTCCGGCCGACGATCCCCAGATCGACGAACGGCGAGTCGCTGCCACCGCCAACACCGCGGGTCGGAGAACCGCCGGCACCGGACAGCTTCCAGTTCCCTCTGCTCTGCAACGCGCCACCCCAACGCGCACCCAAGCCCTTGTCATAGTCGACGTTGGCTTCGACGATGCGCGCCTCGATCATGACCTGGCGTACCGGGACGTCCAGTTGGGCGACGATACGTCGCAACTCGTCGAGGCGCTCCTGGTTCTGGTAGGCGATGATATTGTTGGTGCGCTCATCGACACTGATGGACCCACGCTCGCCAATCCGCTCCTCGCTGCCGGTCACTGACTGGAACAGCCTGGCGATGTCGGCGGCCCTGGCGTAGTTGACCTGCAATAGCTCCCGGCGCAGGGGCGCCAGATCCTCCAACTGCTTTTGCGATTCCAATTCCTGCAACTCACGGGCGGAGATCTCTTCGGCCGGAGCCACCAACAACACGTTACCGACCCGGCGCTGGTCCAGGCCCTTGGTCTTGAGCACCAGGTCCAGGGCCTGATCCCAGGGCACGCTTTTCAGGCGCAGGGTGATGCTGCCCTGCACCGTATCGCTGGCCACCAGGTTCAGCCCCGTGAAATCGGCGATCAACTGCAGCACCGATCGCACCTCGATATCCTGGAAATTCAACGACAGCTTATCGCCACCATAGACTGGGCTCCCGGTCGCTGGCCTGGCATCGACCACCTGGCGCCCATTGGCAGACCCGGGCTCGCCAGCGCTCACCCAGGGCGCCAGCAACATTATCCACAGCACTACACCACAGGCAGGCACAGCCCTGTTCATCATCCTGACTCCATTCAAGAATGGCTCTTCAGTACCAGAGTCCGTGGTCGCTCCAGCCAGCTTCCCGAGCCGTCGGGTACGATTTCCAGCACCTTCACCCATGACTCGTCGATGGCCACGATCCGTCCTTGATCGCGCCCCAGGTAGTCGCCTACCCGCAGCCGATGTACCGCATCGCCTGCACGCAGCAGGACAAAGCTCCCGGCATTACCGGACAAGGTCCCGACCATTTGCAGTTGCTCGATATCGAAAGCCTCGAGCGGCCCACGAACCCGATCAGGCTCGGGCCCACCGGCTGTCGACCTTCGACCGGCGAGCGAGGTGGCCAGCGGCGCCTGGAAGGGACTGCGCAGCGCGCCGGCACCGTAGCCGAGCGCCGGGAAAGCACGAATGGCCGGGGCCGGTTCGATCCGGATCGCTGCCTGTTCCCGCAGGGTTTCCAGGTAGGCATCCAGATCGGAAAATCCAGCGTCTGGGCCACATCCCAGCAGACCCGCCCAGATCGCACCAGGCAACAGCCAGCGAACGCCCCTCACGAGTTCGTCTCCGGATCTTCGTATCTGTAGGTCCGCGCCTCCAGCTGCATTCTCAAACGCACCGGATCGGCGGCATCCACCGGTCCGATACGGATATCGTGCAAGGTGAGGAACCGTGGCAGGGCCGCAAGGCCGCCGACGAAAATCGCCAGATCGTGATAGGCACCGGTGACCGTGAGCTGGATCGGCAACTGAACCAGGAATTTCCAGGGTTGCTCCGGCTGCGGCCGGATCTCCTCGAAATCCAGGCCGACATCCACTCCCAGTCGGCTGATGTCCTCCAACAAGCCCGGAGTCTCTGCGCTACCGGGAAACAGTTGCAGCCAACGCTGAAACTCACCCTGCATGAACAGCAGTTGCTGGCGATAAGCTTCCAGGCCTGCCCCGTCACGGACTTTACCTGCGACCTGTTCCCTGAGCCGGGCTTCCGTGTGCCGCAACTGCTCCACCCGCTCCAGCCCTGCTTCCAGATAAAAGCCGTGGCCCGCCAGCAACACCACCAGAAGGAGCAGAATCGCCAGTAATACCCTGAGCGGCCCCGGCCAGTCGGCGGGGCTGTCAGATGCCAGCGCCCGCAGGCCGGTGTAACGCATACGATCCCACCATGGCCAAGGGCTCACGGCCCCGGATCCATCGATGACACCGGTACTTGCTGCACCTTGAGCCGAAACCGGTTGGACAAGCCCGCCTCCCCGTCCGCGGCATGCCGGACCTCACCCAGCTCGGGGAGAGCAAATCCCTCGGCGAACTGCAGGTTGCGCAGCAACTCGGAAACCCGCTCGTTGGATTCGGCTGCGCCACTGATATCCAGGCTCCGCCCCCGTTGCTCGACCTCGGTGAGATAAACGCCATCAGGCAAGCTACGGGCCAGTTGCTCGAATATCTGCACTCCGGACGAACGGCTGCCCTGCAATTCCTCGATGCTCTTCATGCGTTCGAGAAGTTCCTGGCGCTGCGACTTGAGCTGGTGAAGGCTGGCGATCCGATCATCCTGACTTGCCACCACCTGCTGCAGATATTGGTTACGCAGATGCAACCGCTCGACCACCCGGGAGATATAGGCGTCCGCCAGCAGGATCACCGCGACACCCGACACTAGCGTCGCCACCAGCACCTGGAAGAACCGACGACGACGCAGTTCCCGCGAAGCTTCACGCCAGGGCAGCAGGTTGATCCGGGACATCAGTGCACTCCTCTCAAGGCCAGGCCGCAGGCAAGCAGCAAGCTCGGCGCCTGGTCAGCGAGCCCCCAGGCATCCACCCCGGCACCGCTGGACATGTCACGAAAAGGGTTGGCGATACAGGTAACCACAGCCAGGGACTGCTCCACGCACTGCGCCAGGCCATGCAGGCGGCTGGCGCTTCCTGCCAGCAGCAACAGGTCCACCTGGCGCCGCTGGGATGAGCCGGCGAACTCTTGTAACGAACGGGCCGCCTGCTGCACAAGCTCCTCCTCGAAAGCATGCAGTACCTCGCCAATGCAGTCTTGGGGCAAACGCTCCTGGCGCTGGGCCAGCAATACCTCCTCCAACGTCAGCCCATGTCCTTGCAGATCATCCAAGAGTCGTCGGCTACCGAACGGCTGCTCATGGCCATGGATGACTCGTTGCCCTTGCATCACGTTGAAGGTGCTGCGATCCAGACCGATGTCGAACAGTGCCAGGGTCGCCTGGGGCGCGAGGGACTGGCTGCTGCCCAGCAGCGCCAGGCAACGCTCCAGGGCCAGGGGCTGGGTTTCCACCACCTCGGCACTGAGATCGGCCAGGGCCAGTGCCGAGACCAGGGATTCGACATGCTCGTTGTGGCATGCCACCAGCAGCACCTGGTTGCGTTGCGGGCTACCAGGCACCGGTCCTTGCACCTCGAAATCGATGGCCACGTCTTCCAACGGGTAGGGGATGTACTGCTCGGCCTCCAGGGCGACCTGGTCTTCCAGCTCCTGCTCCGATAGCCCCACCGGCATCTCGATCAGCTTGCTGATCACCGCTTCGCCAGGTAGCGCCACCGCGACGTTGCGCAGGCCGGTACCGCTTTTTAGCCGAACGCGGGACAGCGTCTGGGCCAGCGCCTCGGGATCGACGATCAAGCGTTCCTGCAGCACCCCAGGCGGCAGGGTTTCCCGGGCATAGGCCTCGACCCGGTAGCCCGGGCCCTGGCGACTCAAGGCCAGGAGCGTGACCGCTGTCGACTGGATATCGATTCCCACCAGGGAACCCGGCTTTCTGCCGAATACTCCAAGCACGTCCAATTCCTTATGACTATCCGTAACTTACGGATTCCTTATGCCGCAGTGCGCTCGATCGTCGCATCTTGACAGACGGTCAAATGACGCTCTGGGCGGAAAATGCTTATAATGCCCGCGTTTTTTTCTGCGGTTACCCGCTGCGTAGGTCGGTCCTGATGACCGTGCATGCCCCGACGCCTAATTCATTCCTTTCTCTGGAAATCCAAAAGCCTTGATTCGTCTGCTGAAGTTTTTCGGGTGGTCCATCGTAGCGGCATTCTGCGGGCTGCTCCTCGCCCTCTCCGGTGCGTTTCTCTATCTTAGTCCTGGCTTGCCTTCGGTAGAGGCCCTGAGAAGCATCCAGTTGCAGATTCCGCTGCGGGTGTACAGCAGCGACGGCAAGTTGATCGCGGAATTCGGCGAGATGCGCCGTACTCCGATCCGTTTCGCCGACATTCCCCCCAACTTCATCAATGCGTTACTAAGTGCTGAAGACGACAACTTCGCTAACCATTACGGGGTTGATCCCAGCAGCCTGATGCGGGCCGCGACCCAATTGGTCAAGAGCGGGCATATCCAGTCCGGCGGCAGCACCATCACCATGCAGGTAGCGAAGAACTTCTTCCTCACCAGTGAACGCAGCTTCTCGCGCAAGACCACGGAAATCCTCCTGGCCCTGCAAATAGAGCGGCAGTTGACCAAGGACGAGATCCTCGAGCTCTACGTCAACAAGATCTACCTGGGCAACCGCGCCTATGGCATCGAGGCGGCAGCCCAGGTGTACTACGGCAAATCCATCCGGGAAGTGAGCCTGGCGCAGATGGCGATGATCGCCGGCCTGCCCAAGGCGCCTTCACGCTTCAATCCCCTGGCCAACCCGGCGCGCAGCAAGGAGCGCCGCGACTGGATCCTGGGGCGCATGTACAAGCTGGGCAAGATCAGCGAAGCGGACTACACCGAGGCGGTCAACGAACCGCTCAACGCCAGCTATCACGTTCCGACTCCGGAGGTTAATGCCCCCTACATCGCGGAAATGGCCCGGGCCGAAATGGTCGGACGCTATGGCAGCGACGCCTATACCGAGGGTTTCCGGGTCACCACCACGGTGCCCAGCGACCTGCAGGAAATGGCCAACACCGCCGTTCATGAAGGGCTGATGACCTACGACCAGCGCCACGGCTACCGTGGGCCGGAATCGCGCCTGCCCGGCAAGACCCAGGCCGCCTGGGCCAACGAGCTGACCAAGCAGCGGAGCATCAGCGGCCTGGAGCCGGCGATCGTTACCCAGGTCGAGAAGAACGGTATCCAGGTGCTGACGCGCAACGGCCAGGAACATGTGGCCTGGGACACCATGAAATGGGCCCGGCCGTTCCTCAACACCAATAGCATGGGCGCCGTTCCGCGCCAGCCGGCGGACGTAGCCCAGGTCGGCGACCTGGTACGGGTACAGCGCCAGGCGGACGACTCGCTGAAGTTCAGCCAGATCCCGGTCGCCCAGGGCGCCCTGGTGACCCTGGACCCGCAGAACGGCGCGATCCGCGCCCTGGTCGGGGGCTTCGCCTTCGAGCAGAGCAACTACAACCGTGCGATGCAGGCCAAGCGCCAGCCCGGTTCCAGCTTCAAGCCTTTCATCTACAGCGCCGCCCTGGACAATGGCTACACCCCTGCCAGCCTGGTGAACGACGCGCCGATCGTGTTCGTCGACGAGTACCTGGACAAGGTCTGGCGGCCAAAGAACGACACCAACACCTTCCTCGGCCCGATCCGGATGCGTGAGGCGCTGTACAAGTCGCGCAACCTGGTGTCGATCCGCCTGCTGCAAAGCATGGGCGTGGACCGCACCATCGACTACATCAGCAAGTTCGGCTTCAACAAGCAGGACCTGCCGCGCAACCTGTCCCTGGCCCTGGGCACCGCGACCCTGACGCCGATGGAGATCGCTACTGGCTGGAGCACCTTTGCCAACGGCGGTTACAAGATCGCGCCCTACATCATCGACAAGATCGAAAGCCGCAACGGCGAGCTGCTGTTCAGCGCCAACCCGCCCAGCGTCCCCAATGGCGACACCGCCAGCAGCGGCATCGCCGCGCCGGAGCACAACTTCACGATCAATACCCTGGCCGGCGAGAGTCCACAGCAACCGGCAGTGCAAGCCCCGGCCGTGGCCGAACGAGTGATCGACGGACGCACCGCCTACATCCTCAACAGCATGCTCGAGGACGTGATCAAGCTGGGCACCGGCCGCCGCGCCCTGGCCCTGGGCCGTTCGGACCTGGCCGGCAAGACCGGTACCACCAACGAATCCAAGGATGCCTGGTTCTCTGGCTACAACGCCGACTACGTGACCACCGTCTGGACCGGCTTCGATCAACCCGAGAGCCTGGGGCGTCGCGAGTACGGCGGCACCGTGGCCCTGCCGATCTGGATGAACTTCATGGGCGCGGCCCTCAAGGGCAAGCCGCCGCATACCCTGGCCGAGCCGGAAGGCATCCTCAGCCTGCGGGTCGATCCGGTCAGCGGCCGCGCAGCCGCTCCGGGCACGCCGAACGCCTACTTCGAGCTGTTCAAGAGCGAGGACACCCCGCCCTCGGTCAACGAACTGGGCAATGGTGTCGCTCCTGGCAGCCCGCTGCCTGCGGACGAAGCGGCACCGATCGACCTGTTCTAGAACAGCAGCGCAAGCTACAAGCCTCAAGCGATACAGCTTGAGGCTTGAAACTTCCCCATAAAAAAACCCGGCTCGATGGCCGGGTTTTTTATGGGCTGCGATTAGCCGTTGAACACGTCGTTCACGCTTTTCAGCGGGTAGTTCTTCGGATATGGCAGGGTAGCTACACCAGTCTCGATGGCGGCCTTGGCCACGGCATCGGAGATCACGGTGATCAGGCGGGCATCCATCGGCTTCGGAATGATGTATTCACGGCCGTATTCCAGCTTGATGCCGCCGTAGGCGTCGCAGACTTCCTGCGGCACCGGCAGCTTGGCCAGTTCGCGCAGGGCATTGGCGGCGGCGATCTTCATCTCTTCGTTGATGCGCTTGGCGCGAACGTCCAGGGCGCCACGGAAGATGAACGGGAAGCCCAGTACGTTGTTCACCTGGTTCGGGTAGTCCGAACGGCCGGTGGCCATGATCACGTCGTCGCGGGTGGCGTGGGCCAGTTCCGGGGCGATCTCTGGATCAGGGTTGGAGCAGGCGAACACAATCGGGTTCGGCGCCATGGACTTCAGGCCTTCAGGGCTCAGCAGGTTCGGGCCAGACAGGCCCACGAACACGTCGGCACCTTGCAGGGCGTCAGTCAGGGTGCGCTTGTCGGTAGCGTGGGCGAACACCGCCTTGTACTGGTTCAGGTCGTCACGGCCGGAGTGGATCACACCGGTACGGTCGACCATGAAGATGTTCTCGATCTGCGCGCCCATGCTTACCAGCAGCTTCATGCAGGAGATGGCGGCAGCGCCGGCGCCCAGGCAGACGATCTTGGCTTCGCCCAGGGTCTTGCCGGCGATTTCCAGGGCATTGATCATGCCGGCCGCGGTCACGATGGCGGTACCGTGCTGGTCATCATGGAATACCGGGATATCGCACTGTTCGATCAGGGCGCGCTCGATCTCGAAGCACTCCGGCGCCTTGATGTCTTCCAGGTTGATACCGCCGAAGGTGATGGAGATGCGCTTGACGGTGTCGATGAAGGCTTGCGGGCTTTCGGCATCGACCTCGATGTCGAACACATCGATACCGGCGAAACGCTTGAACAGCACGCCCTTGCCTTCCATCACCGGCTTGGAGGCCAGCGGACCGAGGTTACCCAGGCCGAGAATAGCGGTGCCATCGGAAATGACGGCAACCAGGTTGCCTTTGCCGGTGTACTTGTAGGCCAGTTCCGGATCGCGAGCGATCTCACGTACCGGCTCGGCTACGCCAGGGCTGTAGGCCAGCGCCAGGTCGCGAGCGGTAGCAGTGGCCTTGGTGAGCTCGACACTCAGCTTCCCTGGGCGAGGATTGGCATGATATTCGAGAGCGGCAGTTTTCAAATCAGACATGTGGGCATTCCGCTTTTACTGTTGGACAGACGGATCGCCGAGGATACCCGTGTCGCATAGTCCCCACAAGACTGCCCAGTCACCCCTGTCAAGGCCCGTAGCCTAAGACTTTGGGCCAAGAGCCGCAGCCCACAAGGCTTTCAACTGTTCACAATTCAATTGAAAAATGTCTACAATTTTTGCGATTTCAGGGAATCCTGAGCATCGAGGGATCCTTCAGCGAGATCATCCAGCGCGCACCGGCAGACCGGGAGGCGCCCTGGCGACGTCGCTCCACCACCCAGCCACGAGCCTCGACCCGCCGCCCCACAAGGCGCTTGAGCCGCCCAGGGGCGAAGCCGTCCCGGATATTGGGGGCAATGCGCAATACAACCGAGCCGTGCAATGTGATCCAAACCCCACTGCGATTGTGCTCCATCTTGCTTACCCGCCCAGAGAGCAAGGCAAACCCCGGGGCACGGATCTGCTCCGCTTTCAGTACAGGCGACCGCCGCCATAACCCAAGCCGGGCCCGACGCGCGTGGTCTTCGGCGGCCTGTTGGCAGGCGACCAGTGCGACATTCGGTGCCAGGGCAATGCGATAGGCGAGCCCCTCGGCGATCAACCGGGATTCGAAATTGAGGCCACTGGCCCCATAGACGTGAGCCAGGGTCCGGCCATAGCGATCATGCCGCTCGCGCCCGAGGACCAGGCCGACCCGCCCACCGCTCTGCGCCACCAGTTGTTCCAGGCGCCGACGCGCCGCTATCGCCAGCGGCTCGGCCTTGCGCCCGCCCCTGGCCAGTTCCGGCGCGTTGAGACCGATCATGCGTACGCTGCGGCCGTCCTTGAGGCGCAGGGTGTCGCCATCCACCACCCGCAGCACGCTAGCGGGAACCACGGTCGCCGGCACGGGTGCCGGGCAGAATGCCTGGGCAGCTGTCAGCCAAATCGCAGACACAAAAAAGGCGCCCACCAGGGACGCCTTTTTCATCAGCGAGGAAAGTCGGTACCGGCTTTCCAGAACGATCAGCCTCAGGCCTTTTTCGTTGCGCCGAAAGCACCGAAGCGCGACTTGAACTTGTCGACACGACCGCCAACGTCCAGAGTCTTCTGCTTACCGGTGTAGAACGGGTGGCACTCGTTGCACACGTCCAGGCTCAGAGGCTTGGCCAGGGTGGAGCGAGTTTCGATGACGTTACCGCAGCTGCAAGTAGCGGTAATGGCTTCGTATACTGGATGGATATCGGCTTTCATGATGAATTCCTCAGGCTAGCGTGCCGCCACCCAACACTATTGTTGAATACCGCACGAATTAGGGCGCGGATTCTACCAGACCCAAGCAATCGCGCAAGGGACCCGCATAACCCCCCATCAGAAAAAATCCTCGGGAACTTGACAGGCCCGCTCTCGCCCTGACCGGCCCTCCCCGGCCCGCCCACACGCTTGTGCAGGACACTCCACCGCTCGTCTGTTAGGCTCCGGCACCTATCCACTGCCTGTCCTGTGAGACTCCCCCGCGTGCCCGACGCCATCCTGCGCCTCGCCCTGCCTTCGCCCCTGCGCCGCCTGTTCGACTATCGTGCCCCGGCCGGCGTGCTGCGCGCCCAGCTGCAGCCGGGCATGCGCCTGCGGGTGCCGTTCGGCCGTCGCGAGATGATCGGCATCCTGGTCCAGGTGGCCGATCACAGCGAGGTGCCGGCGGACAAGCTCAAGCCGGCCCTGGCCCTGCTCGATCCCACGCCGCCGCTGCCGGCGGCCTTGTTCAAGCTGTGCCTGTGGACCGCCCAGTACTACCAGCACAGCCTGGGGGATACCCTGAGCTGGGCGCTGCCGGTGCTGCTGCGCCAGGGCGAACCGGCCGAGGCCCGCCAGGAGCGCTTCTGGTCGATCGTTCCCGGGGCCCGCCTTGACGATCCGCGCATCGCCCGCGCCCCACGCCAGCGCGACGCCCTGGCGACCCTGGCCCAGCACCCCCACGGCGTGCCCCATGGGCTGCTGAGCAAGTTGATGCTGAACAAGGACAGCCTGGACCTGCTGCTGGCCAAGGAACTGGTCCGGGTGGAAGTGCGCAGGCATGCCCCCGGGGCTCGCCACGAACACTGGCTGGCCCAGCCGGAACTGCCGCTCAACAGCGAACAACGCGCCGCCTACGAGGCCATCCGCGCCGGACTCGACAGCTACCATGCCTTTCTCCTGGCTGGGGTCACCGGCAGCGGCAAGACCGAGGTCTACCTGCAGCTGATCCGCGAAACCCTCGAAGCTGGCAAGCAGGCCCTGGTGCTGATCCCTGAGATCAACCTCGGCCCCCAGACCCTGGCGCGCTTCGAACAGCGCTTCAATGCGCGCATCGCCCTGCTGCACTCGGCGGTCAACGACCGCGAACGCCTGGACGCCTGGCTGGCCGCCCGGGACGGCGAGGCCGACATCATCATCGGCACCCGTTCCGCGCTGTTCACGCCGATGAAGAATCCCGGCCTGATCATCATCGACGAGGAACACGACGGCTCCTATAAACAGCAGGAGGGCCTGCGCTACCACGCCCGCGACCTGGCCCTGGTCCGCGCCCGCCAGGAAGACATCCCTATCGTCCTGGGTTCGGCCACCCCTTCCCTGGAAAGCCTGCACAACGCCTACACCGGGCGCTATGGCCTGCTGCGCATGACCGAACGGGCCGGCGGCGCCAAGCCGCCGCGCTTCCTGCGCCTGGACGTCAAGAGCCGGCCCCTGGACAGCGGCATCTCCGGGCCCATGCAGCAGGCCATCGGCCAGACCCTGGCCGCCGGACAACAGGTGCTGGTGTTCCTCAATCGCCGCGGCTTCGCCCCGACGCTGCTGTGCCATGACTGCGGCTGGATGTCCGAATGCGAGCGCTGCGATGCCCGCATGACCGTGCACCAACGCTCGGGCGAACTGCGTTGCCATCACTGCGGCCATGTGGAACGAGTACCCCGGCATTGCCCGCAGTGCGGCAAGGTCGACCTGCGGCCAGTGGGCGCCGGCACCGAACGAGCCGAGGAGCGCCTGGGCATCCTGTTCCCCGACTACCCGGTCCTGCGGGTGGACCGCGACAGTACCTCGCGCAAGGACGCAATGAACCAGCTGTTCGCCACCATCCAGAAGGGCCAGCCGTGCATCCTGGTGGGCACGCAGATGCTAGCCAAGGGGCATCACTTCCCCCGGGTAACCCTGGTAGCGATCCTGGATGCCGATGGTGGCCTGTTTTCCGGAGACTTTCGCGCCAGCGAACGCATGGCGCAACTGATCGTCCAGGTGGCCGGCCGCGCAGGCCGCGCCGAGGAACCGGGCAAGGTGATCATCCAGACGCACCTGGCCGATCACCCGCTGCTGGTGCAGCTGACCGAGCAAGGCTACTTCGCTTTCGCCGAACAAGCCCTGAGCGAACGACGCGCCGCCGGCCTGCCGCCCTTCGCCCACCTGGCGCTGCTACGGGCCGAAGCCCACAAGCCGGGCCAGGCCGAAGCCTTCCTCGACGAAGCCTGCAGCGAGGCCGAGCGCCTGCTGGCCGAACAACAGTCGGCGGGCATCGAATTGTTGGGACCGGTGCCCGCGCCCATGGAGCGCCGGGCCGGACGCTATCGAGCGCAATTGCTGCTGCAGGCCAATGCCCGGGCACCGCTGCACCGCCTGCTCAGCAACTGGCTGCTGGTGCTGGAGCAGATGCCCGGCGGCCGGCAGGTTCGCTGGTCGCTGGATGTGGACCCGGTCGACCTGTATTGAGCGGCCGCCCCCGGTTGCAAGCTGTAAGTAGCGAGCCACCGGCCCGCTTGCCGCTCACCCCCCAAAGGTTGGCAACCTGCCCCCGGCAACGGATAATGCCCAGTTTTTCCACCTGCGCACCGAAGCGCCGCCGCGCCAGCGGTCGAAAGAGAAGACCATGAAAGACACCATTCGCCAGCTCATCCAGCAAGCCATCACCCAACTCGTCGCCGAAGGTGTGTTGCCCGAAGGCCTGGCGCCGGCGATCCAGGTCGAGAACACCCGCGACAAGACACATGGCGACTTCGCCAGCAACATCGCCATGATGCTGGCCAAGCCAGCCGGCATGAAACCGCGCGACCTGGCGGAAAAGATCATCGCCGCCCTGCCGGCCGACGAGAACCTGAGCAAGGCGGAAATCGCCGGCCCGGGCTTCATCAACTTCTTCCAGAACACCCAGGCCCTGGCCGCGCGCCTGGACGCCGCGCTCGACGACGCCCACCTGAACGTGCGCAAGGCCGGCCCGGCGCAACGCACCGTGATCGACATGTCGGCGCCCAACCTGGCCAAGGAAATGCACGTTGGCCACCTGCGCTCCACCATCATCGGCGACGGCGTGGCACGGGTCCTGGAATTCCTCGGCGACACCGTGATCCGCCAGAACCACGTGGGCGACTGGGGTACCCAGTTCGGCATGCTGATGGCCTACCTGGAAGAGAACCCCATCACCAGCGACGAGCTGTCGGACCTGGAGAACTTCTACCGCGCCGCCAAGCAACGCTTCGACGAGTCCGAGGCCTTCGCCGACCGCGCCCGGAGCCTGGTGGTCAAGCTGCAGGCCGGCGACCCGGACTGCCTCGCCCTGTGGACCAAGTTCAAGGACATCTCCCTGTCCCACTGCCAGAAGATCTACGAGCTGCTCAACGTCAAGCTGACCATGGCCGACGTGATGGGCGAGAGCGCCTACAACGATGACCTGATCAACGTGGTCAACGACCTCAAGGCCCAGGGCATGCTGGTGGAGAGCAATGGCGCGCAGTGCGTGTTCCTCGACGAGTTCAAGAATGCCGAGGGCGAGCCGCTGCCAGTGATCATCGTCAAGGCCGGCGGCGGCTACCTGTACGCCACCACCGACCTGGCCGCCGTGCGCTACCGCAGCGGCAAGCTCAAGGCCGACCGCGCCCTGTACTTCGTCGACCAGCGCCAGGCCCTGCACTTCCAGCAAGTGTTCGCGGTGGCCCACAAGGCCGGCTTCGTCACCCATCCAATGGACATGGAGCACATGGGCTTCGGCACCATGAACGGCGCCGACGGCCGTCCGTTCAAGACCCGTGACGGCGGCACCGTGAAGCTGATCGACCTGCTGACCGAAGCCGAGGAGCGGGCCTACGCCCTGGTGAAGGAAAAGAACCCGCAGTTGCCGGAAGCCGACCTGCGGCGCATCGCCAAGGTGGTGGGCATCGACTCGGTGAAGTACGCCGACCTGTCCAAGCACCGCACCAGCGACTACAGCTTCAACTTCGACCTGATGCTCAACTTCGAAGGCAACACCGCGCCCTACCTGCTGTACGCCTACACCCGCGCTGCCGGCGTGTTCCGCAAGCTGGGCAAGGACTTCAGCCAGGTCCAGGGCAAGATCGAGCTGCACGCCGCCCAGGAGCTGGAGCTGGCAGCGCGCCTGGCGCAGTTTGGCGAGATCCTCAACAACGTCGCCGAAAAAGGCACCCCACACGTGCTGTGCAGCTACCTGTACGATGTGGCCGGGCTGTTCTCCAGCTTCTACGAAAACTGCCCGATCCTGGCAGCCGAGACTCCCGAGCAGATGAATAGCCGCCTGCGCCTGACCGAGCTGACCCGGCGCACCCTCAAGCAAGGTCTGGAACTGCTGGGCCTCGAAGTCCTGGAGCAAATGTAAGTTGGCTGCCAAGAAAAAACCTGCACCCAAGCGTGGCGCCAGTCGTTACCAGCCCCCGGCCAAGAAGCCGATCCCGGGCTGGCTGTGGCTGGCCATCGGCCTGACCATCGGCGCCTTCATCGTGTTCCTGATGAAGCTCGAGCCAGGCAAGGGCGGCGACAGCGTCAAGCGCGAGAAGATCGAACAGCAGAAGGCCAGCAAGATCGCCGAGGCCAACAAGACACCGCCCAGCCCGCAGCAACCGGTGAAGCCCAAGTACGACTTCTACACCCTGCTGCCGGAATCGGAGGTCATTGTGCCGCCGGAAGCCGTGCCGGAAAAAACCCTGCCGACGCCACAGGTACCACCGGTGCCGACCACTCCGGTGACACCAGCGGAAGCCGCGAAGATCGACACCGCCCGGGCCCAGGCGGCCCTGGCCGGCATCACCCCGCCACCTGCGCCACCGGTGGCCAAGGCCGCGCCGGTGACCAAGTTCTTCCTCCAGGCCGGATCGTTCCGCAAGGAAGCCGATGCCGACAAGGTCCGTGCGCAGATCATCCTGCTGGGCCAGTCGGTGTCGGTCGAATCCGGCACGGTGAAGGACGAGACCTGGTACCGGGTGCTGGTCGGCCCGTTCAGCAATCGCGAGCAACTGACCGTGGCCCAGAAACAGCTGGCCGGTGCCGGCTTCAGCAACCTGCTGTTGCAACAACGCCAGAACCGCTGACGCCCTCGCCGTATCCGGGCCATCCTGCCCTCTTTTGTGCGCTTGTCGCGCCAAAAGAGGGCGCGCCCTCCCTCCCGCCGTCACCAAGCCACTCGTCTCTCTGCCGCCCCGGCAGTTGAAAAAGCTCTCACCACCCCCATATGAGTTTCCATCTGGGCACTTTCGCCCCGCTGCGTGGAGACTTTCCCTTGACCACCATCGTTTCAGTCCGCCGCCACGGCAAAGTCGTCATGGGCGGCGACGGCCAGGTTTCCCTTGGCAACACCGTGATGAAAGGCAATGCGAAAAAAGTTCGCCGCCTGTATCACGGCCAGGTCATTGCCGGTTTCGCCGGGGCCACCGCCGACGCCTTCACCCTGTTCGAGCGTTTCGAAGGCCAGCTGGAAAAACACCAGGGCCACCTGATCCGCGCCGCCGTCGAGCTGGCCAAGGAGTGGCGTACCGATCGCTCCCTGAGCCGCCTGGAGGCCATGCTGGCCGTGGCCAACAAGGATGCCTCGCTGATCATCACCGGCAACGGCGACGTGGTCGAACCCGAGGACGGCCTGATCGCCATGGGTTCCGGTGGCGCCTACGCCCAGGCCGCGGCCAGCGCATTGCTGAAGAAGACCGACCTGTCGGCTCGCGAGATCGTCGAGACCGCCCTGGGCATCGCCGGCGATATCTGTGTATTCACCAACCACACTCAAACCATCGAGGAGCAGGATCTCGCGGAATAAGCCTGTTCCGGCCCGGACCTGCCGCCAGGCGGCAGGCTCCCCTGCCACGGCATTCATTCCTGCTTGAGAACCGCCAATTACTATGTCCATGACCCCCCGCGAAATCGTCCACGAACTCAATCGCCATATCATCGGCCAGGACGACGCCAAGCGCGCCGTGGCCATCGCCCTGCGCAACCGCTGGCGGCGCATGCAACTGCCCGCCGAGCTGCGCGCCGAGGTCACGCCCAAGAACATCCTGATGATCGGCCCTACCGGCGTGGGCAAGACCGAGATCGCCCGGCGCCTGGCCAAGCTGGCCAACGCGCCGTTCATCAAGGTCGAAGCGACCAAGTTCACCGAAGTCGGTTATGTCGGCCGCGACGTCGAGTCGATCATCCGCGACCTGGCCGACGCCGCGCTGAAGATGCTCCGCGAGCAGGAGATCATCCGCGTGCGCCACCGCGCCGAAGACGCCGCCGAGGACCGCATCCTCGACGCCCTGCTGCCCCAGGCCCGGGTCAGCAGTTTCGCCGAGGAAGCCGCGCAGACCAGCAGCGACTCCAACACCCGCCAGCTGTTCCGCAAGCGCCTGCGCGAAGGCCAGCTGGACGACAAGGAAATCGAGATCGAAGTCGCCGAGAACATGGGCGTCGAGATCGCCGCGCCACCTGGCATGGAAGAGATGACCAACCAGTTGCAGAGCCTGTTCGCCAACATGGGCAAGGGCAAGCGCAAGACCCGCAAGCTCAAGGTCAAGGAAGCGCTGAAGATGGTTCGCGATGAAGAAGCGAGCCGCCTGGTCAACGAGGAAGAACTCAAGGCCAAGGCCCTGGAAGCCGTCGAGCAGCACGGCATCGTGTTCATCGACGAGATCGACAAGGTGGCCAAGCGTGGCAACGTCGGCGGCGCCGATGTCTCCCGCGAGGGCGTGCAGCGCGACCTGCTGCCGCTGATCGAAGGCTGCACCGTCAACACCAAGCTGGGCATGGTCAAGACCGATCACATCCTGTTCATCGCTTCCGGCGCATTCCACCTGAGCAAGCCAAGCGACCTGGTGCCCGAGCTGCAAGGCCGGCTGCCGATCCGGGTCGAACTCAAGGCCCTGACCCCGGAAGACTTCGAACGTATCCTCAAGGAACCGCACGCGTCCCTGACCGAACAGTACTGCGCACTGCTCAAGACCGAAGGCCTGGGCATCGAGTTCGCCGACGAGGGCATCAAGCGCCTGGCCGAGATCGCCTACCAGGTCAACGAGAAGACCGAGAACATCGGTGCCCGCCGCCTGCATACCTTGCTCGAGCGCCTGCTCGAAGAGGTGTCGTTCAGCGCCGGCGACCTGGCCAGCGCCCACAACGAAGAGCCGATCCGCATCGACGCGGCCTACGTCAACAGCCACCTGGGCGAGCTGGCGCAGAACGAAGACCTGTCGCGCTACATCCTGTAAGCGCAAAGCTGCGAGCTGCAAGCGACAAGCCGATTCGCGTCGCTTGCAGCAACGCTTCCCTAGTGTTTTATCCGCGATGGCTTGAATCTCCCTTCTTGTAGCTTGAAGCTTATGGCTTGAAGCTCAAGAGAGAACGCCCATGGCCCGCCTGCCCACCGGCATCAACCTGCACAAAGCCTCCAAGACCCTGACCCTGACCTACGGGCCGGACGAGGTCTACCACCTGCCTGCGGAGTTCCTGCGGGTCCACTCCCCCTCCGCCGAGGTCCAGGGCCACGGCAACCCCATCCTGCAGTTCGGCAAGCTCGGCGTCGGCCTGGACAAGATCGAGCCCGCCGGCCAGTACGCACTGAAATTGACCTTCGACGACGGCCATGACAGCGGCTTGTTCACCTGGGACTACCTGTACCAGTTGGCGCTGCGCCAGGAAGAGTTGTGGAGCGACTACCTGCAGCAACTCGAGGCCGCCGGCAAATCCCGCGATCCGAGCGAGTCCGTGGTCAAGCTGATGCTCTAGCTCAAGGCTCCGGCTGTTTAGAGGGCATTTTCTAATTTCATCTGTTTGAATGCAGGGCTGCATGGCCAATGAATGGCCTGCTTGCGAAAAAAAATAAACTCGGGTAACCAATGGATCTGGCAAGTTCCCTGCAGAGTTCTGCAAAGTAACCGCAGCAGTGGCAATCAACGGTCACCCGAGTAGTAGTGCCTGGCCTCGTGCTGTGTAACTACACAGCAGGCCCGGTACTCGTCTCAGGACAATGGAGCGTCGTAGATGAGTAACAAGAACAACGATGACCTGAAACGCCAAGCCTCGGAGAACACCCTGGGGCTCAATCCAGTCATCGGCTTGCGTAGAAAGGATCTGCTTACCTCTGCTCGAATGGTGCTCGCCCAGGCCATCAAACAACC
>NZ_JBJJLO010000115.1:0-20389 GCF_046230915.1 Pseudomonas sp. KCJK8993 | reverse complement strand
TTGTGATGTGGGCCACAGCTTGGGTGGAGCAGGCTAAGAAAGGCGCAGGCAAGGCTCTGGCGCTGATTTATACTCAGCGCCGGAAAATCGCTGGAAATGGAATTGACAGATCAAATGAGGGAAGACCGATGAGCGCCAGACTGTGCAACAACATCAGTGCCGTGACCTTTGTCAGCAAGTACAAGGCCGTGTGCCAGCCGATCGCTGATCAACTGGACCTGCCGGTGGAGAATATCCTCGGCCTGGCGGCCCAGGAAAGCCAATACGGCACCGGGCGCATCGCCCGTGAATTGAACAATTTCTTTTCCATGCACGCCCCGGCCCCGCTGCAGATCGGCGCCGAGGCGCCCCTGGGCAATGCGGCCATCAAGGTGGCCAAGTTCGCCTCCTTCCAGCAGTCGGCCCAATCCTTCGCGCAAAGCTTCGGCGCTTCGGTACGTGGCAAGCGCGAGCCCATGGAATTCGCCCAGGCCCTGGTACGCAGCGGCTATAACAGCGGCGATGCGGCCACCGGCGGGCGCAACGGCTTCGCCAAGTACCTGGCGGACATCATCGTTGCGGTCAGAGGGCGCCTGGCATGCTGAACAACCGCCTGGTTTTCCGGGGGCTCGGCGTGCTTCTGGCCTGCGCGGCCTTTAGCGCCTGCGCCGCTGGTGGCTTGCAACCGACCCAGATCGAGCATTCGGGGCTGACCCGCGAACAGGCCCAGCAGGTGTTGCTGGTGGCCCTCAAGCACCAGGATTACCAGATGGACAAGCCCGGGGTGTTCGTCGATGGCAACCTGCAGGACGAAAACGGCAAGCCACCGCATCCGGGCTACTTCGACTTCAGCCTCGGCTACGAGGATCCCAAGGCCGGCGCCACCGAGTACTGGGGGCTGTTCTCGGTCAGCACGGCCACCGGCGATGTCTGGGAAATCAACAGCTGCAAGCGCCTGGATGGCAGTGAACTGCGGGCCTTGCAGGGCCAGATCATGGGCCGTACCGGCAAGACCCTGGTGGACGAGGAGCCACAACGCCGGGGCTTGGGCTGCGAGGACGAGAAGTAGTGCGGCAGGCGAGTAGGCTGGACGGCGTGCTCGCTTGGTTTCGCCCCCGTCCGGTGTACCCGGCGGGCTAGTCCATATCCGCTTCGATACGCTGGATCAGGTAGGGATAGAAGGGATTGGAGGTCAGGCGCATCAACTCATCCATGGGCAGGACCAGCACCCCCCGTTCGCCACGGGCGGCCAGGGTCCCCAGGTGCACGCCGAAATTCTCGGTGCTGGTGGGCTGGGTGCCATACAGCGCATCGTCCACGGGGAAGGGCAGCGCCACATGGGATAACGAGAACACTTGCGGCGGGTAGGCCAGGTCCAGGGACTGCCGGCTTTCCTGCCGGCTGCCGGCAGCGGTGCTCAACAGCTGTACCGTGTTGTTGCCGGTGTCCTGGTTGCTCAGGATCCGCGTGCTGTAGTTGCGTGGCGGCGGTGGTAGCAGGCTGGCCGCGGAGGTGGCATTGGCCGGATCCAGCAACCCCTCGAAATCCCGGGCACGGTTGAGGTCCAAGAGCACCAGTTCGCTGCCATTGGCCGGCAGTTGCCGATACAGCCCCTCGACCAGGGCCGGTGTGCTGACGGTGGAGTCCACCAGGGACTGGAACGCCAGGATCGGCGGTAACCCGACCAGGCGTGAGTCGTTCGCCAAGGCTTGCAGCTGGCTTTGCAAGGCGTCGGTGAGCAGCCAGGACTGGCGGGCAGCGTTGACCGGGAACGAGTTGTACTTGAACGGGTTGTATTCCGGCCGCAGGTTCAGCCACGCCGTCTTGCTGAAGGCCGGGAACACTGCCGGCCAGGCAGCCAACCCGGCGAAGCGCGCGGAGGCCGCGACCCCGATCATCGGCGAGACCAGCACCAGGCGCTGGGCCTGGGGCAACTGCGGATCGAGCAGGGCATCCAGGGAATACTTGACCGCCAGGGCGCCACCGTTGGAGTAACCCACCAGATGCAGTGGCGCCGGTGCCGGAACTTCGGCCCGGGCGGTGCGCAGGGCCAGGCGCGTGGCGGCCAGCCAGTCTTGCCAGCGGGCATCGGTCAGGCCTGCGGGCACCGTGCCGTGGCCGGGCAGGCGCAGGCCGATGGCCAGATAACCGTGCTCGACATAGCGCTGGGCGATGTGCCGCAGGCTGTAGGGCGAGTCGGTAAGACCATGCACCAACACCACCACGCCCCGGGGGTGCCTCTGCGGGCGCAGCAGGTAAGAGCGGTTCCAGTCGGTGGCGAACCCCGGGGGATAGACCCGGCTGTCCTGGCGATAGCGATTGAACGGTGGCACCCGGGTCGGATCCAGCGAGGCGCTGACGGCTTGTTCGACCTCGGCGAATACCCGGTCCTCGGCCTTGAGCCAGCCGGTCCAATCGCTGCGGTCGAGCTCCCCGGCGTCCAGTTCGTGGGGAACAGGTGCCAGGGTTGCAGCGCCGGGCCGCGTTCACTGTCATAGATCCGCCAGGCCGAGAGGGTCAGGGCCGCGACCGTGAACACCAGCGCGCCCTGCTTGAGCAGCCAGGCGAGCTTGCTCATGAGTCGGCGCCCGGGGCGCTGATGCGGTATACGCAGCGCCGGTCGCCGGTGATCAGGTGTTCCATGCGCCGTACTTCGCCCAATTCGCCGATGGCCGCCTGGAACACTTGCAGTTCGGAGCGGCAGAAACCCTGGCATTGCCGCGCGGCGACACAGATCGGGCAGTGGCTTTCGATCAGCAACCAGTCATCGCCTGCGCTTTCCACATGGGCCATGTAGCCGGCCAGGTCACGAATCCGTGCCAGGGCGCGGACCCGTTCTTCCAGGGTCGACAGCGGGGCGCAGGTGGCCAGGTACTCGGCGTTGTTGATCCGTTCCATGTCGCTGACGATGCGCTCGACACCCTCGGCGCCGAACACTGCGCGGATCGAGTCGATCAACTGCAAGGTCAGGTTGGCGTGGGTATCGGGGAAACGCGCCTGGGCCTGTTCGGTCAGTACCCATTTCTGCGACGGACGTCCGGCGCCCTGGGCCGGCATCAGTTGGCCGGCGATAAGCTGGCTATCCACCAGCTTCTGCAACTGTTGACGGGTGGCCTCCAGCGACACCTCCAGCAGTGGCGCCAGGTCGGCGGTTTTCAACGGGCCGCGGGTTTTCAGCAAAAACAGGATCCGCTCGGCGGTGGCGCCGGGGTTTTTCTTGTCGGCCGGGGAAGACATCGTAGACATGCTGGACCATTGACCAAGGGGCGATCGGGAACATTCGAGTGCCTGCGCAACGCAGATAGCCGGGCAAGCATACCAGGCTCCACCGGCCTGGCCCGGAGATTGTCCGTTGTGGGTTCGCTAAGAGCGGGGCGTGGTCGATGTTGAAAAAACCAATTATCAAAGCAATTGCTTGTGTAATACAGTGCGGCCTTCTCGAACAACCAGACAGGAACAAGCCATGGCATCGACAACGGGCTGGTCGGCACTGCTACTGGGCAAGAATGGGCTGCGCTCCGCAGCCCTGGCCGGGGGCGTCGCGCTGCATGCAATCAACATCTACCTGGTCACCACTTTGCTGCCGTCGGTGGTGCAAGACATCGGCGGCCTGGGCTACTACGCCTGGAACACCACGCTGTTCGTGGTCGCCTCGATCATCGGTTCCGTGCTCTCGACCCGGGCCCTGGCAGTGCTGGGCCCGAAGCTGGCGTATGCCCTGGCGGGCCTGGTGTTCATGCTGGGCTGCGGTTTGTGTGCGCTGGCGCCGGACATGGCCTGGCTGATTGTCGGGCGCAGTGTCCAGGGGCTGGGCGGAGGCCTGTTGTTCGCCTTGCCCTACGCGATGATCCGCCTGGTGTTCGATGAACCGCTGTGGCCCCGGGCGATGGCGCTGATCTCGGCCATGTGGGGCATGGCTACGCTGATCGGGCCGGCGGTGGGTGGGGTATTCGCCGAGCACGGCAGCTGGCGTGCGGCATTCTGGGTACTGTTGCCTTGTACCTTGCTGTTCATGCTGCTGGCCGTCGCCCTGTTACCGGGAAAGAACGGCGAACCGGTACCACGTACGCCACTCCCCGGACTGCAGTTGGTGCTGCTGACGGTCATGGTCCTGGCGATTTCCGTTGGCAGCATCAGCGCCTCGGCGCTGTACAACGTCCTGGGGTTGGCCGTGGGCCTGGGCCTGTTGCTGGTGGTGGGGGCCATGGAGAACCGTTCGTCTAAACGCCTGTTGCCCCGTGGCAGCTTGAGGTCCGGCAACCTGTTGCTGTCGCTGTACCTGTCCATGGCGTTGCTGGTGGTGGGCATGACCAGCGAGGTCTTCGTGCCATTGTTCCTCCAGGTGCTGTATGGCCAGACGCCGTTGCTGGCCGGTTACATCGCCGCCTTGATGGCTGCGGGCTGGACCCTGGGAGCGCTGGCCAGCTCCGGGCTGGGGGCGGGGGCTGCGGCCCGTGCCGTGGCCAGCGCGCCGTTGCTGGTGGTGACCGGGCTGCTCCTGGCCTGCCTGGCCATGCCCGCCGCCAGCAGCCTGGCGAGCCTGGGGGCAATATGCCTGGCCATGGTGCTGGTGGGGGTCGGTATTGGCCTGGCCTGGCCGCACCTGCTGGCGCGGGTGCTGGAGAACGCCCCGGCCGACCAGAAGGAGCTGGCCGGAGCTTCGATCACCACCGTGCAGCTGGTGGCTACAGCGTTGGGAGCGGCGCTGGCGGGGATGATCGTCAACCTGGCGGGGCTGGGTAGCGGTACTGACCTGGCCGGGACAGCCCGGGCGGCCGGCTGGTTGTTCGGCTCGTACGCCGGGCTGTCGTTGCTGTTGTTCGTTTCGGTGCGCCAGGTACGCCGCGCCCCGCCTGTGGTCGTGCAGCTCTAGTGGCGAGGCTGTTGCAGATTGTGGCGGGAGCGTCATCGGGGTTTAATCGACGCCTTTTCTTGTGATTGCAGGTTCGCCATGGATGACTCCGCCCGCCATATCGTCGACTTGTACCAGCGCCATGCCACGGCCTGGGACCAGGTTCGCCGCGCCAATACCCGTGGCTTTCAGTCCGAGCTGGCCTGGTTGCAGCGCTTTCGCCAGCTCATGGGCGCTGGGCGGCAGGTGCTGGACCTGGGCTGTGGCGGCGCCGAGCCGTTGGCGAGTGACCTGATCGAGCATGGCTGCGAGCTGACCGGGGTCGACAGCTCCAACGCATTGCTGGATCTGTGCCGGCAACGACATGGCGATCAGCGCTGGATCCATGCCGATATGCGCGACCTGGCCCTGGGTGAAGATTTCGACGGCATCCTGGCCTGGAACAGCCTGTTCCACCTGGCGCCGGACGATCAGCGAGCGATGTTCGCAGTGTTCGAACGCCATGCCCGTCCGGGTTGCGCGCTGATGTTCACCAGTGGCCCGGCCGCGGGCGAGGCCATTGGTGAGTTCGAGGGGGAGGCGCTGTACCACGCCAGCCTCGATCCCGGGGAGTACTGCACGCTGCTCGACACCCATGGCTTCGAGGTGGTCCGGCATGTCAGTGAAGACCCCGACTGCTGCGGGTTCACCGTATGGCTGGCGCGGGGCCTGGATTATTAAGGCTCAGATAATCCCTTGTTGCCGGGCGATGCTGTGCAGGCAGAGGCCCAGGGCGCGCCTTTCACAGTCGTCCGGATTGAAGCCGAGGAGCCATGGCTCGGATCAGGGCGCGAAAGAGCCTGTCGCTGCGGTCCAGCTCCTCCGGGTTTGCTTCAGCACCGGGTCCAGTGGTTTTCCGGTCCCGTGCTCACTGCGATAAAGCGTCATCAACTCCACCTGCGGCAGGGCGGTCTTGCCGCTGTGAGTAGACACAAAAAAGCCGCTGGCCTTGGCGGGACAGCGGCTTGTTTCAAGCCGTGCAGGCTCAGTGCTGCATCTTGCCGTGGTCCATCGAGCCATGATCCATCGAGCCATGGCCCATGGCGCCGTGGTCCGGTGCGTTGAGAGCACGAGCCTCGGCGTCGACCTTGATGCTTTCCTTCTCGCCCTTGGCGTTTTCCACGGTCAGGGTCAGCGGTACCTTGTCGCCGGCCTTGATCTGGCCTACCAGCTCCATGAGCATCACGTGGTAGCCCTGGGTGTCCAGGCTGACCTTCTGGCCGGCCGGCAAGTCGATAGCCTGCACCTGCTGCATGCTCATCACGTCGTTGTGCATGCTCGATTGATGGATCTGCACGTTCTTGGCCACCGGCGACTGCACTTGCACCAGCTTGCTATCGCTGCTGGCCGTGATGTCCATGAAGGCGCCGCTGGCGTGCTGGCCGGCGACGGTGGCGCGGACCCAGGCGTTGTCGACCTGGGTCGCAGCGCTGGCGGCGTTGGCCAGGCCCAGCAGGGAAGCCAGCAGCAGGGCAGATTTGAGACGCAATGAACGGGGTTGCAGAGTCATTAACAGACCTCCATGACGGTGAGCAGATCTTCCGCGCACTCCTGGGCGTTCAGGGACTGGGACAGGCCCAGGCGCAAGGTGCCGCGGGAGTCGTAGACGAAACTGGTAGCGGTGTGCGAAAGGGTATAGGTGTCGCCGCTGGGGATCTTTTCATAGAACACCCCGAATTCCTTGGCCGTGGCCGCGGTTTCTTCCAGGCTGCCGTACAGCGCCTCGAAGCTCGGATCGAAGGCCTTGACGTAGGCATCCAGCACTGCGGGAGTGTCGCGCTCGGGATCCAGGGTGATGAACACCACCTTGAGGCGATCGCCGTCACGACCCATCAGCTTCTTGGCCTGCGCCGCGCGGGCCAGTGTCGTGGGGCAGACGGCCGGGCACTGGGTGAAACCGAAGAAGATCATCGGCATCAGGCCACGGTAGCTGGACAGCGATTTGGTTTCGCCCTGGGAATCGGTGAGCTTGAAGGTACGACCGAGAATCTGATTGCTCAGGTCCTTGCCGTATTTGAAAGACAGCCGGGGACTGTTGTCACAACCGGCCAGCAGGCCCAGGCCGAGTACTCCGGCGCTGGTGAGCAGCGTGCGGCGAGTCAGTAGAACACTCATGAAATAACGCCCTTTGAACAGCCAGACAGGCAAAAAACCCGCGCATGGTAACAAACGGACGGCGAACACGGCGGGCTAATTAGACCAAGGCCTGCGGCCATCGGTCGCAGTCCATGGCCCGTGCCGGGCACTCACCCGCACTTGTCGCCAGGGGATGGCAACTGGCGCAGCCAGAGGGCGATGTCCTCTACCACGGTGGGCATGTGGCTTTGTCCGTGGTGATCGTCGAAGCGATGGCCCAGCCCGGGATAAGACCGAAAATCCACTCCCGGGCGGGCGTCCCTGCGCAGTTGCTCGATCATCGCCACGACCGCCGGCACCGATACCGACTGGTCGGCCATGGCCTGGATGATCAGCGCGGGGCTATGGCTATCTTGCAGCAGGGCCAGTTGATCAAGTCGCAGTACCTCTTGCCACCAGCGGGCACCGTGGCCACTGGCTCGCAGGTCGGCCGGTGGCTGCCCTTGCACCTGTTGGATGAAAGCCTGCAAACCCTGGCGCGCTTCGGCTTTTTCCGCCACCGGCAGATCGCTGCTATCGACGCTGTGCAACAGGTCGTCGGCAAACCACTGGCCACCGCCATTGAAGGCCACGGTGGCATCGACGACACCTGGGCGTGCGGCCAGGGCATGGGCGATCACCGCGCCTTCGCTGCCGCCGAGGGCAATTACCGAGGCGTAATGGCGTTGTTGGCGCAGGTGCTGGATCACCGCTTGCAGGTCGTCCGTGCGCTGCGTCGGACTGTCGTGCTCCAGGTAGGCCTGCGGGCAATTCGCGCGTTCGGCGTCCTGGCTGTAGGGCAGGGTTGCCTCGAGCCCGTACTTTTCCACGGTCAGTACATCGGCCTCGGGCATCGCCTGGGCCAGGAGGGGGATGCTCGTTATGTGGCTCACGCTGTTGCAATCCGAACCCTGGAGGATCACCAGCAGCGAGCTTGACGGCCCGGATGGCTGGCGTTGCTGCAGGTAATAGCTGATTGACGAGCCATCGGGCCGAAGCAGGTGCTGTGGCGCTGGTTCCACGGCCCTGGCCAGTCCGCCAAGGCCCAGCAGCACGACGAGGATCCAGCGACCTGTGCCGATCAAGACTCCACCGCCGCGATCTGCACCAGCGCCCGTACCGCGGTGCGGGTGGCCTGGGTCAGCGGTTGCGGCAGGCGATCGAGTTCGAACCAGGCGATCTCGCTGTGCTTGTGCGGTTCGAGGTTGCAAGGCGCCATGGCGGGCGCCGAAGCCAAGTACACCGGCGCCACCCAGTGTTCGCCGCGCTGCGGGTCGATCTGGTCGACCACGCATAGCAAGCTGACACCCTGCAGCGTCAGCCCCAGTTCTTCGAGAATCTCTCGGCGCATGGCCTGTTCCACCGGCTCGAGCCAGTCGACCTTGCCTCCCGGCAGGCCCCAGTGTCCGGCCTCGGGCTCTCGCAGGCGCTTGACCAGCAGCAGTCGACCGTCGCGCACGATGGCGGCGCCGCATCCCAGGCGGGGTTCTTGTGGCATGGCGGTTCTCCTCGGAGGGTTGGACGGGGCGGGCACCGACGGCCCAGGACGACAATATCGGTTAGGGGTATGACAACCCTGCTGGGCTTTGTTGTTCATTTGTAATCGGGCGCGGCCATTCCACGACGAGTCAGCAGCGCAGCCCGATTCCCCACAACCAGCAAGTGCGTACCAGCATCGCGCCCAGTACCCCCAGGGCCAGGAGGATGAGCAGCGCCCCGGTGCAGCGCTCGAACCACGGCAGGGCCCGGGAAAAGCGTTGGCGGACCCGGGCATTGCCGATGGCCACGGCCACCAGTACATCCCAAGCCAGTACCGCGCTGAACATCCACAGACCGTAGGCCAGCTTCCAGCCATTGCCGATCCCGGCACCGACCAGCGATGCCAGGCTGGCGTAGAACAGTGCGTTCTTGGGGTTGAGGATGCCTGAGAGGAACCCCATGCCCAGTCCGCGCCACCAGCCGGCCCGGTCCTGGCCATGGGACGTCACCGTGGTCAGCGAACGACCGCTGGCATGGCGGATGAACAGCCCACCCACGTACAGCAAATAGGCACAGCCGGCCACTTGGATTACCAGGAACAGCAGGCCGTCCGGGCGCAATACCGAGACGCCGGCAAATGCCAGGACGATGAATACGCCGTTGGCCAGGGCGATTCCCAGGCAGGCCCCGGTGGCCGATCGCCAACCGGCGGCCATGGACATGCGCGCCACCAGGAAGAAATCGGGGCCGGGGGAGAGCAATGCGAGAAAGTGCGCGGCGGCCACCAGCAGGAACTGTTCGAACATGGGCAAGACTTCCACAGAGCAAGAGGGGCAGGAAGTCTGCTTGGGGCCACGGGCCGGGTATTGAAGAAAATTGCGCGGCCTCAGGCCTTGTACAGCCCTGGGGTGACGCCGACATGGGCCTTGAACACCCGCTGGAAGTGCGCCTGGTCGGCGAAACCCAGGCGTTGCGCCAGGGCCGCCGGGGCCTCGCCGGCCTGCAGTGAGGATCGAGCCTGGATGATCCGCTGGTTCAGCTGGAAGGCGTGGGGTGTCATTCCGGTGGCGCTGCGAAAGGCCCGGATCAACTGGTAGCGGCTGATGCCGGCCAGTTGCGCCAATTCTGCCAACGGGCTTGCCGCTTGCGGGGCCTGGCGCAGGAAGGCCACGACCCGGCGGACTCCGGCGCTGGCCTGGGCAAGGTCCGCGGCCAGGGCGAGCGTCGGTTGCTCCCGGGTCGAAAAATCACCGATGAACTCGATCAGCGCTGCTTCCTTGTCCTGCCAGTTGGCGGCGGAAAACAACAGATCGTTGAGCCGACAGAAGCCTTGATAGAGCCGCGGGGTGTCGCTGAGCAGGATCTGGCGCCTGGATATGGCTGGGTCGTCGAGCTGCTCCTGGCGCAGGGCCTCCACCCAGGCGGCATCCAGGTGCAGCATCTGGTAGCTCCAGGCCGTGCCCGAGCGAGGATTGCAGGCGTGCACGCAATTGGCCGGAACCCACACCACACTGCCGGCGCGGATCAGCGTCGGCCCCGCTGGGGCTCCCGTGAAGATGCTTTCGCCACGGTCCACCGCGCCAATGGAGAGCGTGGGGTGGCTATGGGCCTTGTAGTTGGCGCGGCTGTCACAGGCCCGGCGACTCTCGACGTAGGGCAACTGTGGATCGCGCCAGAACTGGGCGGTGCAAGACATCATCGGCAGGGCCTGGGCAGGGGGTGGGCGATCAAGACTAACGCTGATCGGTGCCCGGCAGAAGCTCGCTCGTCGAGGTTTCCGAGGCCGAGGTCAGTGGCCATTGGGCTTCAGGCTAGCGAAGAAGTCGTGGACGATCAGTTTCATTTCGCCCGCGGCCTGGAGCTTGTCCTGGGCATCCTTGATGCTGATGGCCGCCTGGGTGAGGAAGCCGTAGACCAGGTTGGTCAGGTTGTTCGGGTCGTAGGGCTTGACCCGCCCGGCGGCGTGCAGCTCATGCATCAGCTTGGCGATGTGGTGCAGGGTGTAGCGGGAGTCGATGGCTTTCCAGTCCTCCCAGCCCAGCACACTGATCACTTCCTGCAACGACAACAGCTGCTTGCGGTGACGCATCACTGTATCGATGAACGCCGTGGCCAGTAGCTGGGCACGTAGCCAGGGGTCCTCCGTCACCGGCACCTGGTCCAGGGCCTGGGCGATCATCTGCATCTGTCGTTCATAGCACTGGGCGAGCAACTCCTTCTTGTTGGCGAAGTGGTGGTAGAACGCCCCCTTGGTCACCCGCGCCTGGCTGGCGATGCTGTCGATGGAGACTGCGTTGTAACCATGGGCGATGAACTGCTCGCGGGCGCTGTCCAGCAGGGCATCGCGGGTCAGTTCGGAGTTTTCCTGTTGCCGGCTCTTGACATTCATACTCATGCCTTTTTACATACTGTCGGTATGTAATGCTAGCACGCGGCGCTCGCAAGTACAGGACGCTGCTTCATTCAGGTTCGTCCAGGAATGCAGAGGTATCCATGCTGAAGATGAAAACCCGTTGTCAGGCCTGCGCCAGCGCCTTGAGCGATAGTGGCGGGGCGTACATCTGCTCTTATGAATGCACGTTCTGTGAGCCTTGTGCCGTACGGTTGGCCTATCGCTGCCCGAACTGCGCCGGCAACCTGGTGCAACGGCCCTGGCGCACTCGCCAACCCGCCCGGGTGCTGGTCGATCGCCTGTTCAAGCGGGGAGGGCGAACATGAGCCGCGAGGTGGAGATTCAATGCGCCGACGGCGTCGTGCTGCCGGGTGATTACCATGATGCCCAGGGGCCGGCGCAGGGAGTGATCCTGGTGTCCGGCGCGTTGGGCGTGCGGCGCGGCTTCTACCGGGCTTTTGCGACCCTGGCCGCCGAGGAGGGTTTCGATGTGCTGCTGTACAGCTATCGCGGAACACAGGATGAACCGCCCTCGGAAGCCCGATGTTCGCTGGCCGACTGGGGAGTGCAGGATATCAGCGCCGCCATCGAATTCTGCCGTGCCGAGCGTCCGGCCATGCCGCTGTACTTCGTCGGTCACAGTATCGGCGCCCAGTTGCTCGGGTTATCCCACGCAGCGGGGCAGTTGCGGGCAGCGGCCTTTATCTGCGGATCATTTCCCTATTGGAAGCGTTGGACAGGGCTCGAACGGCTGCGCATGGGCTTGCTGTTCGGCCTGCTGATTCCGCTGGTTGCCAGGTTCGGCGCGACGTTTCCGGCGCGGCTGCTGGGCCTGGGCAACCAGAACCTGCCGAGCCGGCTGATGCTGGAGTGGTCACGCTGGGTACGGGAGCCCGACTACCTGCTGGCCGAACGCTTTGGCCTGGCCCGGCGGGGCGGTTACGCCAATCTGGCGATTCCGCTGGTCAGCTGGGTGTTCGACGACGACCACTATGTGCCCTGGGTCGCCGCGCAGCGGATGCATGACGCCTATGCTGCGGCCGCATTGCAGGTCAAGCGCACGCCACGCAGTGCCGGCCCGGTGGGGCACTTCGGTTTCTTCCGCAGTACGGCCCTGCAGGGCGAACTGCTGCAACAACTGCGGAGTTTCTCAGGTTAGGCATGGCTGGTTGGCGGGTTGCGGCACATCGATCACCGCCAGCATGTCGTCACCGTCCTTGTCCATGCCGGTCTCGACGAAACCGAAACTGGAGTAGAAGTTACCGGCTACCGGGTTCTCGGGGTGGTAGCAGATCTCTATCTGCGCCAGGCCCTGGATGTGTCGCAGCTCCTCGAGCAACAAGCCCAGGGCCTGGCGGCCGATGCCGCGATGCTGATGCTGTTTGTCCACCATGAAGCGCCATATGGAGACTTTTCCCGGACTCTCGGCGCTCCACAGGAACAGGCCGACGGGGGCGTCCTGGTAGTAGATGGCGCGGGCAGTGCAAGTCGGGTTGTAGCTGGCCTGCACCAGCGACCAGAGGTTGGAGGCGACGTAGGCTTCCTGTTCCTCGAACACTTCCAGGTCGCAGATTCGTTCGTAGTTGGTTTGATCGACAGCAGTGAGCTTTACCTTGGACACCTTGAATTTCTCTTGGGCTGGCAGGGGGCGCAACATAACAAAGGGTGAGTTCTGCCGCATCCACGACCTGACGGGTCTTCCAGGGTATTTTTCCAGCTTGATGATTTCTGCTCGATCTCGCCTACGCTCGCCCATCGTGATTATCAACATTCTTCCATAATTGAGTGGGCAAGCCTGGAAACCAGTATCCGAATCATTCCTCGCCTTGAATCGACGCAATGCAACGAGTGGCGATGAGAAGTGCGGGCTAGAGCGTCAACAGTCGAGCTGACAATACGGATGATTAGTATCCTTTGACATAACTA
Organism: Pseudomonas sp. KCJK8993; assembly: GCF_046230915.1. Lineage (NCBI taxonomy): Bacteria > Pseudomonadati > Pseudomonadota > Gammaproteobacteria > Pseudomonadales > Pseudomonadaceae > Pseudomonas > Pseudomonas sp. KCJK8993. Next base: position 7,607 of record NZ_JBJJLO010000115.1, on the reverse strand, counting down.
TTCTTCCGCGATCGGCAAGTCTTTCCCCTGAGTTTGCCATGCTTGAGCCAGCATACCGTTCATCGAATAATCATGCGTCCATAAGAAAAAAACAGTCATTGCCCATTGGTTTGATCTAAACAAAGATGGGCATTCAACACCCGTGATTAGTACTGAAACGATACATCTTATTTGGTGAAATTTTTTCTTGACATGCCTGCAATTCCAAGCAGAAGGTATCAGCAAGAGGTCTGGTCCCGACTCTTTTTGTAAATCTCAAGCTTTAGCTTCGCTCAGTACGTAGAGGGTAATTAACCATATAGTTAAAGTTTCACCAAGGGACTGCATGCAACCTGCCCGAAGGGTTGGTTATTAATGGATAAAGGAAATATCAAGATGAAGCTGTCGACGTTTTCCACTTCTATTAATGAGCGTTATTTCGAAGATTATATCGAAGGCTCGGTATTCGAGTATGGTCCATTGAGGGTCGGTGAATCCGAGATCATAGCGTTCGCCAAGCAATTCGACCCGCAAATGATGCACCTCGATCCGCAGGCTGCGGCAAGTGGTCCTTTTCAAGGATTGATTGCCAGCGGATGGCATACGCTGGGCCTGATGATGCGCCTGTTCGTTGATAACTATCTGTCTTCCGTGGCAAGTCGTGCCTCACCTGGGGTCGATGAGATACGTTGGTTCAAGCCTGTTCGTCCTGGTGATCGACTGCGGTTGCGGGTTTCGATCCTGGAAACCAGGCGCTCTCGTTCCAAGCCCGATCGGGGCATGGTCGTCTCCCTGCTCGAAGGCATCAATCAAGACGATGAAGTCGTGGCGAGCGTGAAGCCGATGAACTTCCTGGCACTGCGCGACCCTGTCGCTCAATAGAACTTCTATTTCAGATCCTGTTATTGGGCGCAAGCGGCGTGATTTCTTGTCGCTGACTCGACATTACTAACCTGAGCATTTCAACTAATGCACTATGGCGAGGTGAGAACATGCCAACCAGAGCAGATATCGATAGTGTCGTGAACCAGTCACTGGCCGAGAGCATTGCCAGCCAGAGCAATGGCCTGTCGGTTGAAGACATGAGCAAGATAACCATATATGGAGTGGATGGCCTGTTCGACTCCCTGCAGTTGGTGACATTGATGATGCGAATTGAAGAGTTGATCGCCGACAAGTACGACTTGTCTGTATCACTGACGTCCGATCGTGCTATTTCGCGGAAAGTAAGTCCATTCCAAAACCCATCGACGCTGGTCGAATTCATCATGGAAGAGATACCCGCTCTAGAAGCCAGCTAGGCAGCTTTTATGCTGATCCTTGTTACGGGAACGCGTACCGGACTAGGTCGAATGTTGGTCAAGCATCTGATCGGGAAAGGGCATACGGTCATTGGTTGTAGTCGCAGGGAAGCAGCCAAGATGCCTCCCGGCTACATGCATTTCAATGTTGACCTGACTGACTCCAGATCTGTTTCAGCAATGTTCCATGCAATAAGGAAACGCTATGGATTTATCGATGCGTTGATCAATAACGCGGGTGCATCCGTCATGGAGCCATTTCTGCTGAGCGACTTGGACAACACCAAAAAGCTCTACGACCTGAATGTATTCTCAGTCATGCAGTGCTGCCGTGAGGCGGTGAAGTTGCTCAAGAACAGCAGTGGTTCGGGGGCAATATTGAATATCTCCTCGGTTGCGGCTTTGTTCTCCCTGGAGGGGCAACTTGCCTATGCAACCAGCAAGGCGGCCATAGAGCAGTTCACTCGTTCTCTAAGCCGGGAAATCGCCCCCTTGAATATCCGCGTGAATACCCTGGGATTGCCCCCGCTGCGAACAGCGCTTACCAGGACCCTGGGCAAGGACAAGATCGACGCACTCATTGCCCGCCAGGCCATCAAGCGGCCCTGTGAGTTCCAGGATGTGGTCGGGCCGGTGGAGTTCCTTATTTCCGAGGCGTCGGGTTTCGTATCCGGTGAGACGCTCTATCTAGGAGGGGTCAGATGATCAATTCAGCTTGGCTGCGCGGCCTGGAAGCTAGGGGCGTTCGTCGAGCACTGGTGGATGGGGACATCGTGCTTTCGTACATGCAGGTAGCGCAGAAGGTCAGGGATCTGGCCACGCATTTCATGCAGTCCGGCATCGCGCCGGGGCACGTGGTGGTGCTGCATGGGAATTATTCGGCCAATGGGGTCCTGGCCTTGCTGGCCTTGGCTGCCATCAAGGCCATCGTTGCGCCGGTCTCGAACCTGACGTCCTCGGTCGAGGAAACTCTGAAGGTGGCCTGCGATGCAAGTTTCATGGTCAGGGCCTTGGATGATGTAGCCGTCGAGCCTTGCCCAGGCCAGTCCCGGCACCCTTTGTATTGCTCTCTCAAGACCCGTGGCGCCGCTGGATTGATCCTGCTTTCCAGCGGCAGTACCGGAAGACCGAAGGCGATTCTGCATGACCTGGACAAACTGATCGCTGAAAAAGACAAAGAATCCAGGGGGCGGCAACTTGTGGTCATCCTGTTTCTGATGTTCGACCACATCGGCGGCGTGAATACATTAATCAACATATTGTTTTCCGGTAATTGTGCGGTCGTCGTGAGGGAGAGAACGCCGGATGCCGTGTGCCGGGAGCTGGAGATGCACCAGGTGCAGGTCTTGCCTGCCAACCCGACATTCTTGAACCTGTTGCGCCTTGGGGATTTCCACCAACGCTACGACTTGTCGGCATTAAGGCTCATTACTTACGGCACGGAAGCCATGCCAGCGCAGCTTCTGGTCTATTTGCGAGAAATATTTCCCCGGGTGCGGCTGCTCCAGACTTTCGGCACTTCTGAAACAGGAATAGCCGGGACACAGAGCGCTTCTTCGCAAAGCACGCGCTTCAAGATCGTCGACGAGAGTTTTGAATATCGCATTGTCGATGGCGAACTCCAGTTGAAGTCACCGAGCCAGTTCCTCGGCTATCTCAATGTCGAAAACACTTCGCTGACAGAAGATGGTTGGTTCCGCACCGGGGACCTGGCCGAGTCGGGCAGTGACGGAGAAATACAGATCCTGGGGCGGATGAACGAGGTGATCAACGTCGGCGGAGAGAAGGTCCTGCCGATTGAGGTCGAGTCCTTGCTTCTTGGATGCCCATTGGTCCAGGACTGCCTCGTATACGGGATCAACAACGCTATTACCGGCCAGGCGGTAGGGGTGAATGTAAAACCGGCGTACCCGATCAGTGCCGAGGGTTTGAGAAAGGCAACCCTGGATTTTCTCGCAGGCAAGCTGGAGCGATTCAAGATGCCCGTGAGAGTCAGGATGGTTGATGAAATTGCTGTTTCGGAGAGAGCGAAGAAGAAACGCAACGTCGAGCGTTAATTGGACTTGAAGGAGAACAGGAATGTTACCAGGCAATGTAGTCATCATTGGTGGTGGGCCGGCCGGGTCGGTGGCGGCGCTGACTCTGCTTAAGTTGGGACACACGGTCACGATCTATGAAAAAGAGACTTTTCCCCGGTACAGGATTGGCGAGTCGTTTCTTCCTGGGACCATGTCGATATTCAACAGGTTGGGCTTGCAGCCACTCATCGACGAAGCCCAGTTCGTCAAGAAGCCTTCCGCGACCTTTCTCTGGGGACAAAACCAGCCGCCATGGACCTTTTCCTTTTCAACCCCGAAGAGCACGGCTGAATGGGTTTTCGATCATGCCATCCAGGTCAAGCGAGAAGTGTTCGACCATTTGCTCTTGAAGGAGGTCATGGCCCGAGGCGGGACGGTCCATGAGGGGGCGGCGGTAACCCATGTCGATTTAAGCGATCCTGAGAGGGTCACTCTGGAAGTGCGCCAGGGCGATTCATCCTCGACGGTATCTGGCGACTACCTGATCGATGCGTCAGGTGCCAACAGCGTTCTCGCCCGGCAACTGAAAATTCGTCGTTATGACGAGTTCTATCGCAATCTTGCTGTGTGGTCTTATTTCTCTTGCCCCGATCCGTTTCAAGGAGACTTGCGCGGCACGACCTTCTCGATAACTTTCGAAGATGGCTGGGTGTGGATGATTCCGCTTGAGGGCGATATCTACAGCGTCGGTGTGATCGTCGATATCAGCAAGGTGGGCGAGATAAAGGAAGTCGGGCCGGATGAGTTCTATAAGCGCACGCTGGCCAAGTGCGTTCGTGCCAAAGAGTTACTGGGCGATTCGCAGCAGATCGATCAGGTCAGGGTCGTTCGCGACTGGTCATACGACACCAGCACCTTTTCCAGCGGGCGTTTCTTCCTTTGCGGCGACGCGGCCTGCTTCACCGATCCGCTGTTCTCGCAGGGCGTGCATCTCGCCTCACAATCCGCAGTTTGCGCGGCTTCGGCGATCGATTACCTGTCCCGGCATCCAAGCGAAAGTCCCCAAGTCCATGAGTGGTACAAGAGCACTTATGGCGAAACCTATGAGCAGTACCACGAATTCCTCGCCTCTTTTTACACCTACGCCTCTTTCACCGAGCCCGATTCCGAGTTCTGGAGCAAGCGCAGGATAGTGGAGAGCGAGGATGATCGTTTCAATCGCCGTCAATGGTTCGATCAACTCTGCGACAAGGCAGGCGGGGCGGAGTGGGCGATCTCGGACTTCAAGGACCGGGCATCCACGATGATTGCCCTTGGTCGACATCAGCGTAGTGAACTCTCCGACGAGTTTTCCGATGCGGAGCTGACGCCAATGAGGGTCGGCTGGATTGGCAAGTTGCTGAAGCAGTTGTCCAGCATATCCGAGTTCAGCTGGAACGGCGGGGCGGTCACCTTGCAGGACTACTACAAGGTCAATCCTCTGGATTTCAAGCTTGAACCCAAGGAAGTGCTATCAAACGGCGAAAAACGCATGACCAAATATGCCGCCAACTCCAAGGTCAGGGAAATATTCTCCGACTTGATCAAGGAGAAATTCGACTACAAGACCTTGATCGGTCGATTGAATGCTGCTGGTTACTCCGAACATGCCTTGCAGATGGTCATACGCCTTTTCGAGGCGGGCCTGTTGTCGGGCAAGAACCTGAGGGGGGAAAAAGTGCATATACAAGACCGCCTGCGATTCGATGGTGTAGGTATCGAGTACGAAGTTTGAATCAAGCGGCCGCTCGTCATGCTTTCCCGAGCGCAGTGCCCATGGGCGATCACGAGTGATCTGTTTCGGACATTTTCAATATCCCGGAGATCCAGATGAAAATCGATCAAGAGTTTGAGAAACACTATTCCAGGCCCGACCTGGAACAGAAGATCTTCTCTGCATTGCGCGCCAGCGGGAAAGATCCGCAAAGGCTGGATTTCGAAGACCTGGCGCCGGTGGATGAAATCCACATCGGCGGGCGTCAAGCCACTGCCGACCTGGCCGACAAGCTGGGGCTGCACGAGGATATGAAGGTCCTTGATGTCGGCTGCGGGCTGGGTGGGGCGACCCGCTACTTTGCCAGCACCTTCGGTTGTGAAGTCCATGGCATAGACCTGGCGCCCGACTACATCAATGCGGCCTCTACATTGGCTGCCCGTATAGATGGAGGGCTGAAGGTCAGTTATCAGCAAGCCAGCGCCCTGGCGCTGCCTTTTCCCGATGATTTCTGCGATGTGGTGACCATGCTGCACGTGGGGATGAACATCGCTGACAAGCCGCGGTTGTTCGAGGAAGTCCGCCGAGTACTGAAACCTGGCGGCAAGCTCGGGATTTACGACGTGATGCGGGTCGGGGAGGGCCAGGTTCTCTATCCGGTTCCCTGGGCATCGAATCCCAGTACGGACTTTGTCGCGCCTCTGTCTGAATACCTCACGCATCTGAAGCAGGCGGGGTTCACGGTGGTCAGTGAAACGGATCGCTGGGAGTTCGGCGTGGCGTATTTCGATGATTTGAGAAGCCGGAACCTGAAGCAGGGGGTATCGCCACTTGGACTGCATATTTCATTTGGCGCCACTGCCATGCGGCAGATGGTCAATATTTCAACGCTGATCAAGAACCGGGTGCTCAGCCCCGTTGAACTTGTCTGCAAACTTGGCGAATGAGGCCGGCCATGACTGATCATGGAGACTTGTATTTCGAAGACTTCGCCAAAGGGCAGGTCTTCACGCTGGGCAGTGCGCAGGTGACGCAAACAGGCATCATCGATTTTGGTCGTGAATTCGATCCACAGGCATTCCATGTCGACCCTGTCGCGGCGCTCGACTCACCGATGGGAGGGCTGGTCGCCAGCGGTTTTCATACGCTTGCCCTGAGTTTTCGGCTCTTCATCGACTTGGGGTTGCTCAGGGCCTGTAGCGTGGGCGGCGCGAGCTTGAATGATGTGCGCTGGCTAAAAGCGGTGCGTCCGGACGATCTCATCAGCGGGGCGGTAACGGTTCGTGACGTGCGCAATATCCCCTTGCCCGGTAATCGGGGCCTGGCGCAGTTTTCGTTCGAGATCATCAATCAGGCACAGGAGCGTGTCTTGTCTTACCTGGCCACGATTGTATTGAAGGGACGAGAGTCCTAGCGGTTGGGTCGAGCCAGGTAACAGGGCAGGCGAGGGGGCTGGTTTACATCAGGGCCAGCTCCATATCCCAGCAATCCAGGCCTGGCCCATGCCCGTCTGGCGTCACTTCCAGCAGCACGAAACCCAGGCTGGCATAGAAACCCTGGCTGTGCTGGCTGGTGCTGATGCGCACCGCGCGGGCCTGGCCCTGCTCGCGAATGGCTCGTAGCCGCGCCTCGGTCAGCAAGCGTCCTATGCCCTGGCCGTGCAGCGCCTGGTCGACCATGCCCCAGCACAGGCTGGCGGTGCCGGTTTCGGGGTGCAGGGCATGGCCACCACAGGCGACGATCCGCCCATCGCGTTCGATGACCAGCAGGTTGGCTGTCGAGCGTTCGAGGAAATGCAGGAAGTCCGGGCGCTCCAGGGGATCGAAGAAGGCCGGGGTATTGCTGTCGAATAGTTGCAGGCAGGCGTCCAGGTCATGGCTGGCGAAGGGACGTAGGAAGGTCATGGCGTTTATGCTCGGCGAAAGATCCCGGATATTCGGGATCTTTCGCCGGTGCGGTCAAGTGCGGTGGTCGAAGAAGTGCCCCATCAGCTTCAACAGCGGCCGGCGTCGGTTGGTCCAGGCGAAATCCCACTCGCTGACCTGCGAATCCCCTGGATGATGCTCATGTTCGTGCAGCAGTTTGTGGGCTTCGGCCAGCCGGTACCAGGGCACCGAGGGGAAGGCGTGGTGCACGATGTGCAGGTTGAAGTTGAGGATGATGAATCGCGACCAGAGCGGCAGGCTCTTGCAGTCGTGGGACACGACATCCTGTTCCCAGTACTGCAGGCGGTCGGCGTCCTTGGTTTGCAAGGGTGCCTCGGCGTGGTGCGGCAGGTTCAACAACTCCACCATGAAGAACAGGAACAGCCAGATGATGAGGTAGAACATCACCAGGTCAGCCAGGTGCCCGAAGTACAGTGCGACCCCGGCCATGGCCAGGTAAGCCACCAGGTACAGGCGGGCGCGGAGGGGTTGCCTGTGAATCCGCCGCCAGCGTTGGCCCCCGGGCCGGGGGGCGCCAGGCGGCCGCCGCCGCACGCGGGCACGGGGGTGGCCGGCCGTCGGGGGAGCCAGGTTCCCGCGGCAACCCCAGGAGTGTTCCTGGTTTTTTGGT
>NZ_JBJJLO010000114.1:0-20478 GCF_046230915.1 Pseudomonas sp. KCJK8993 | reverse complement strand
GGATCTTGTTCAAAGGGGTGGCGACCAGTGTAGGGAGCGCAAAGCCCCGCTCGTTGACTTCCATCAAGGTTGTGCTCGGGAGATGGCGCTAGGCGCTGCTGCAGAGGCGGAAGCAGTTCCCCCTGATACAGCGTTCGGGCGGGGAATCCAATGCAAGTGCCGCCCCGCTCGGGGCGACCTCTGGAACTTGCAAAGGATGCTGAATCATGGATATCCGACCCCTTGTCTATTTATCCCGCCCCCTGGCGCGCCGGCTGCGGAGGTTGTTGCTGTTGTTGGGGCTGAGTGCGGCAGCGCAATCGGCGCTGGCGATCAATGTGGTCTTCGATGCCTCGTGTTCGACCCAGGCCGATCGTACTGCGGTGAACAATGCGGTGGCGGTGGCCACTACTTGGTCCAATGATGCCTACAACCGGGTCAACGACAACGAAGCGGTCTTTCGTCGTAACGACGACCCGGTCTACCAGACATGGTTCGGCGTCTTCAGCCAGGATCGTTACCAGCGAGTGCGCGCAGTGCTCGACGGGGTGCGCTTCAAGCTCAATAGCGGCAATACCCTGACGGCCCGTTGCCGGACCAACCCCGCCGATCCCTGCGACGGCGCAGACGTTATCGCGGCTACCTATCTCAATGCCCGAGGAGACATCGACGCCTGGTTCTGCACGGCGTTCTTCGCCTTGCCGCCACGGGTGGGCTTCGATACCCAGGCCGGAAGCGTGGTGCATGAGCTGACCCACTCGATTGGCCACACCGACGATATCCCGGGTGGCTATGGACCGGCGGGCGCGCGCGATCTGGCGACCCATCGCCCGGACGAGGCGGTGGATAACGCCGATAACTACGAATATTACGAGGAGCAGATGTACGACTGACCGGGTTGGCCGGGAGCGCTTCCACGCCTCGGGGCAGGCCCGGGGCGTTTGGCGTTGGAAGGGGATACAGCGAGGGGCTGCCCTGCCCGGATGGGCAAGGCAGTTTGCAGCGTCAGACCTTGGCTGGGTTCTTCTTCTCCGGATCGATGCCGTACAGGGCGATAGCCTCGGCGACCTTCTCCCGAGGCAGGCTGCCTTCGTCGGCCAGGGCCTTGAGGGCGGCCACGGCGATGAAGTGGCGGTCGACTTCGAAGAACCGGCGCAGGGATTCACGGGTGTCCGACTGACCGAAACCGTCGGTGCCCAGGGCGACGAAACGACGCTTGGGCACGAAGGGACGGATCTGGTCGGCGAAGATCTTCATGTAGTCGGTAGCGACCACCACCGGGCCTTCCTTGTCTTGCAGGCAGCTTTCCACGTAGCTCACGCGAGGCTCCTGCTGGGGATGCAGCAGGTTCCAGCGCTCGGCTTCCTGGCCGTCGCGACGCAGCTCGGTCAGGCTGGTGACGCTCCAGACCTCGCTACTGACGCCGAAGTCGGCTTCCAGCAGTTTGGCGGCGGCGTTGACTTCCTGCAGGATCGAGCCGCAGCCCATCAGTTGCACGTGCTTGCCCTTGTTCTGCTTGGCCGGGGCCGAGAAGCGGTACATGCCCTTGAGGATGCCTTGTTCGACGCCTTCGGGCATGTCCGGATGGGCGTAGTTCTCGTTGAGCAGGGTGATGTAGTAGTAGATGTCCTCGTTCTCTACATACATGCGGCGCATGCCGTCCTGGATGATCACCGCCAGCTCGTAGGCATAGGTCGGATCATAGGAGACGCAGCACGGGATAGTGGACGACATCACGTGGCTGTGGCCGTCATCGTGCTGCAGGCCTTCGCCCATCAGCGTGGTACGCCCCGAGGTGGCGCCAAGCAGGAAGCCGCGGGCCCGGGCATCACCGGCGGCCCAGGCCAGGTCGCCGACCCGCTGGAAGCCGAACATCGAGTAGAAAATGTAGAACGGGACGGTCATCACCCCGTGGTTGCTGTAGGAGGTGCTGGCGGCGATCCACGACGAGATGGCCCCGGACTCGTTGAGGCCCTCCTGCATGATCTGGCCGTCCTTGCTCTCCTTGTAGTAGCTGAGCTGACCGGCGTCCTGCGGGGTATACAACTGACCCACGTGGGAGTGGATGCCGATCTGGCGGAACAGGCTTTCCATGCCGAAAGTGCGGGACTCGTCCGGCACGATCGGTACCACCAGCTTGCCGATGTTCGGATCCTTGAGCAGGGTGCCGAGGATGCGTACGAAGGCCATGGTGGTGGAGATCGCCCGTTCGCCGGTGCCCTTGAGCTGGGTCTCCAGGGCCGACAGCGGCGGGATCTGCAGGGACTGGGCATCGCTGAAGCGCGCCGGGATATGGCCGCCGAGCTTGCCGCGCAAAGCCTTCAAGTAGTTGGCCTCGACGCTGTCCGGCGCCGGCTTGAGGTATGGCATGTCGCCCAGTTGCTCATCGCTGAGCTCCAGGCCGAAACGATCGCGGAAGGCCTTGACCGCCTGGTCGCCCATCTTCTTGAGCTGGTGGTTGATGTTCTGGCCTTCGCCGGCCTCACCCATGCCGAAGCCCTTGACGGTCTTGGCCAGGATCACGGTCGGACCGCCGGTGTGGCGCATGGCGGCGGCGTAGGCGTTGTAGACCTTCTCCGGATCGTGGCCGCCACGGGAGAGCTTCCAGATCTGCTCGTCGGTCATGTCGCTGACCAGTTCCAGCAGTTCGGGATACTTGCCGAAGAAGTGCTCACGCACATAGGCGCCGTTCTGCGACTTGTAGTTCTGGTAGTCGCCGTCCACGCATTCCATCATGCGCCGGCGCAGCAGGCCGCTCTTGTCCTTGTCCAGCAGGGCATCCCAGCCGCTGCCCCAGATCACCTTGATCACGTTCCAGCCGGCGGCGCGATACAGGCTCTCGAACTCCTGGACCACCTTGCTGTTGCCGCGTACCGGACCGTCGAGGCGCTGCAGGTTGCAGTTGACCACGAAGATGATGTTGTCGAGTTTTTCCCGTCCGGCCAGGGAAATCGCCGCCAGGGATTCGGGCTGGTCCATCTCGCCATCGCCCAGGAAGGCCCAGACCTTGCGGCCCTGGTGTTCCTTCAGGCCACGGTTCTCCAGGTAGCGCATGAAGCGTGCCTGGTAGGCGGCGGTGATCGGACCCAGGCCCATGGACACGGTGGGGAACTGCCAGAAGTCGGGCATCAGCCGTGGGTGAGGGTAGGAGGACACGCCATCGCGGTCGGTTTCGCGGCGGAAGTTGTCCAGTTGCTCTTCGCTCAGGCGGCCCTCGAGGAAGGCGCGGCCATAGATGCCTGGCGAGGAGTGGCCCTGGATGTAGACCATGTCACCGGCGAACTGCTCGGTGCGGCCACGGAAGAAGTGGTCGAAGCCTACGTCGTACAGCACTGCCGCCGAGGCATAGGAGGCAATGTGGCCGCCGACGTTGGAGTGCTTGCCGGCGCGCAGCACCATGGCCAGGGCGTTCCAGCGGATATAGGCATTGATCCGCTTCTCTACGGCGAGGTCGCCTGGGTAGGGCTGCTGGCGGCTGACCGGGATGGTGTTGACGTAGGGCGTGGTCACGCGCCCGTAGAAGTCGCCATGTTGGGCAACGTCGAAATCCAGTAGTTGGTCGATCAGGTAATGCGCCCGAGGGCGGCCTTCGACATTCAGAACCGATTCAATGGATTCGAGCCATTCACGAGTCTCTTGTGGATCCTCGTCGAGAAACACTGATTGTTGTGCCATCGTCGTCTCCTGGGCAGTACAGCGGGGAACACCGAGTCGTTCGGTGCCATAGCGAGGGGTATCGGCGGTTGCCGATATTGTTCAGAATCCAGATGATTGCAATTGCAATTATTCTCGGGAATTTATCGTGCACCGCGTTACAATTGCAACTAAATCGATTCTTGAAAAAAGGTGATGCATGTCTTCCAGCGAGCCGGATACCTGGTTCAGATTCGTCCGGGCCCATCGCTGCCTGATCCGCGAAATCGAACGTCGCCTGGCCGCCGCCGGGCTTCCGGCCTATGCCTGGTACGACGCCTTGTGGGGGCTGGAAAGCGGTCCCGGCGGTACCCGACGAATGAACGAACTGGCCGATGTCATGGCGATCGAACGCTACAACCTGACACGTCTGGTCGACCGCCTGGAGGCCGAAGGCCTGGTCGAGCGCAGCCGGGCCAGCGAGGACGGCCGTGGTGCCTGCGCCTCGATCACCGAGGCCGGCAAGGTGTTGCGAAAAAAGATGTGGCGAATCTACGAAGATGCGGTCGCCGAGTTGTTCCTGGCGCAGTTCGATGAACAGCAACAGCGCTTTTTCAGTGATGCCCTGGAGCGTGCGGCCAGCGCCGCGCGCAGGAGTGGGCGAGAGGCCTAGGCCTTCATTGCAGCAGGTAGCGGCGCATGGCCTGTTTGACGTATTCCTGAGGCACCTTGCCATCCTGGGCCAGGGCGCGCAGGGCCAGGGTGGCGATCCAGCGTTTGTCCACGGTCTTACTGGAGATCGGACGGGTTGGCAGTGAGCCGATGGAGTCGGCACCCAGGGCGACGAAACGCGAATTCAGATGGGCACCGATCTGCTCGGCCACATGCTGGGCGTAACCTGTCACGGCGACCACCGGCGCATCTTCGAGGTTCAGGCTGTCGCGCAGATGCGATGAGCGCCGGGGCAGATCCGGGTGCATACGGTTCCAGCGCAGGGCGCTCTCGGCATCCCGGGCCAGGCGGGTATAGCTGGGGCAACTCCACATTTCGCAACCCACGCCCCAGTCTTCGTGCAGGATCTGCGCTGCAGCGATCACCGCGCGCAGGCTCAGGCCGGCTCCCAGCAGGCGGACCTTGGGCCGATCGGGCCCGGCCTTCAATTCGGCGATCTTGTACATGCCTTGCAGGGCCTGGCTGACGCTGTGCTTGTCCATAGGGCCGACGAAGTCGTTGGGTTCGTCGTGCAGGGCCATGTAGTAGAAGCCGTTGCTTCCATCCACATACAGGCTTTTCAGCGCCGCCAGCGCAATGGCCCGTGCCTCGGCACCACTGGCGGGGTCGAATGGCAGGCAGCGAGGATTGGCCGCCAGCCACAACGGGACCCATGGATGCGCACCCTTGGGCCAGATCGAGGAAATGGTCTCGATATCGTTGCACAGGATCCCGCGCTGGGAGGACTCGCTCGACAGTGCGCATAGCTGGGCCGATGTGGAGGAACTGGTCAGGTACAGCAGCGGTTTTTCGCTGGCGCGGGCCTGGGAACTGAAGTGCAGCGGCCAGGCGCTGATGCGGGTGTGCTCGGGCTTGGCACCGGGACGTGCGTTGGAACGCACCACCCAGATGTTCTTCGCCGTTCTCGGATCCCTTTCCAGACGATTGGCGATGTCGATCATGGTGTAGAGCGGTGAAGAGCATCCTTCGCTGGTCTGGACAGCCAGTGCCTGGATCTTGTCGATGCAGGCTTGCGCGGCCTCGCCGGTCTCGCGCGTGGTCCTGAAACTGGAAAAACCCATCATAACTTCGAAGCTCTCCGTGCGTTCCGTCATTCTTGCACGATACTGTACGCCTCAATATGATTGCAAATGCAATAAGATTCAAACGCAGCGACATTCGGAGCAGTCAACGGAGGACTCATGAACACGCCAAAATCCCTCACTTTCTATACCGCAGACACCCCAAACGGACAGAAAATCAGCATTTTCCTCAAGGAAGCCGGTATCGATTGTGAGCGGGTGAAATTCAATCTCTCCGAAGGGCGCCAGCACTCTCCGGAGTTCCTGCAAATCAACCCCAACGGCAAGATCCCGGCGATCATCGATCATGAGGCCGGAGTCTCGGTGTTCGAGTCGGCAGCGATCCTTGGCTATCTGTCGGAAAAATACGACTGTCTCCAGGCCAAGTCGCCGACCGAACAACTGGCGGTCCAGCAATGGCTGTTCTTCCAGGTAGGTGCCATCGGTCCAATGCTCGGCCAGCTCTGGTGGTTCCTCCATGGCAGCAAGACCGCCAACCAGGAAGCCATCATGCGCTACCGTAAGGAGTCGCTGCGTATCTATGGCGTAGTCGACAGCCAGCTGGCCAAGCAGGCCTACCTGGCTTCGAACAACTATTCCATCGCCGATGTTGCCGCGTTTCCCTGGTTGCGCACCCATGAGGAGCTGAACCTGGATATCACCCCGTTCCGTCATGTTCGGCGTTGGCTGGATGTGATCGAAGCGCGGCCGGCGGTGAAGGCCGGGTTGGCCGACTCCCGGGAAGCTTAGGCCAACCCGGGAAGGGCAACTGGTTCGAGAAACCGCTCTGGCCCTGCCGGGAAAGAGCGGTTTTCTGCATTCATATGATGGGTACGAGGTTGGAATTACTGCCGGTTCGGTCATTGAGTCACGGGCTTCGAGAAGGTCGATATCTCCTGTTGAACTCACGCTATAGTTAATTTATGTAGTAATTATTTGTCTTTACTACATAAAGGCTTTTGAGTTGAGTGTCAGGGGTGGTGAAGTCAGAACAACAAGACTCACGGACTGAACACTATAAAGAACATGGAGTTCTTATGAGCACTCAATTAGTCAGTGGCAGACAAGTAACCGATGATGAAGCTGAACTTGATTATCTGCTGAAAAATGCCTTCGAGAAGCGTTTGCCATCTCTTGATGGTTGTCAATATGCCTATTTCACCATGCATAAGGGGCGGCAAGTAAAACCGCTGATCTTCTCCAGTTATCCGAAGCGTTGGCTCGATATCTACAAGGCTTCCAATTACCATTTGATAGATCCGGTCATCAATCATGGATTGAAGTCCATTGCCCCGTTTTCCTGGCGCGAGGCACTTGAGTCCGCGGAGTCGGGGCGCGGTGGGGAATTGTTCGCTTTATCTGAGAAATACCGGATATCCACAGGTTTCACCTTCAATTTGCACGACTCCAATGGCCTGTTCGCCGCGCTGAGTATTTGTAACACGGAATTGCGGCCCGACTTCGATCACGTCATGACCCGACATACCGCCGAGATCCAGATGGCGCTGATTCAGTTTCACAACAGCCTGATGGGCAGGTTCACTCCCAATGAGCTGTTTCCCGAGAAGGATGATGCCAGTCTGTCGAATCGGGAAATGGGAGTTCTCAAGTGGGTGGTCATGGGCAAGACCTACGGGGAAATCGCCGCAATCCATGCGATTTCCGTACGTACGGTGAAATTCCACATGTCCAACATCGTGCACAAGTTGCAGGTCTGCAATGCCAAGCAGGCGGTCTACAAGGCTGTGAGCATGGGCATGTTCTGAGACGCTCGCCTTTCGTTGGCGGAGTATCGGTGCGGGCCAGAGGTATGTAGTTCGTACAGGTGATCGCCGCCCTTGGTGGCGATCATTGCCTGCAGGCGTCTGGCATTGTCTGCCGATATCGGCATCTTGAGCAGCAATACCCGCTCACCGGGGGTGGTCTGTCCGCTATCGAGGATCTCGTAGTGCCATCCGGCCCGGTGCACGATGCGTGACATGGCTTGGCTCACTACGGTGATGATCGATTCCAGGCCTGTGTGTGCCCCATGGCTGTGCATGGCCAACAGGAGCATTTCGGTCAGTGGCAGGCGCTGCAGCCCGAGGGCGCGGGAGCGGGTCTTGTCGACGAAAAAGCGACTGGATTCGGCGATCAGGCGGTGCTTGGGCGTGGGGTGGCTGAAAAAATTGCGGAATGGCCCTTCCACCATGTAGGGATGCAGCGTGTTGATCAGGCGCAGACTGGCCAGGGGGATCCCGGTGTGGACTCCAACCAGGTAGGTGGCGCGAGGGGTGTCGTATTCATCGACTTCCTGGTTGCCGCAGACATTGACCTTCCAATTGAGCCGGTCGGCGAAGACTTCCTTGCGCAACCCATACAAGTTTCCGAGCAAATCTTGGGACGCGTTTGTGTAGTCGATATTATAAAAACTTATTTTATCCATACTTATTGTTATTTCCGTCCGAGGAATAAAGACTGGCTGTCTTCATCATCAGTCGCGCCGGTGCGCGGAAAGGATGAGTTGCCTGTTTTGAGAAAGCAACTGTACCTAAGGTCAGTCTTCACGGAAAGAATTAAACGCTCGTTTTTATAAGTGTCGATCTGCACTTAGGTACAGTTGTCGGCCTGTCGCGGAGCGATAAACATGGAGAGGATTTACCCGTGGTTTGATAACTACACCTATCCCGCAGGCGATTATTTAGCTCTTACAGGAATAATAATATGAGTGTCGTAATTACGCGTCAGGAAGTTAAGCAGGATATCACTCAGCATGAAATCTCTGCCCTGAAGACCCGTTTCAATCTTGCAGATGCCCATACTCACCAGGACCAGAGCGTAACCCAGCGCCAGATCGTCGAGCGACTTCCGGAGCTGTGGTACCGCGCCCAGGGCCAGACCCAGTACCAGAGCGAACAGGAGTTCATCAAGGCGTTCTTCACCTTCCACGGCCAGGAGCACGCCCTCAAGCGCCACGACGAGATCTACCTGGTCTACGCCGCGTCGATTGCCATGCATATCACCGCGACCTACCTGCGCAAGCGCGACATGAGCGTCGGCTTGATCGAGCCTTGCTTCGACAACCTGCATGACCTGCTCAAGCACATGGAAGTACCGCTGTCGCCGCTCAACGAGTCGCTGTTCCATTCCCCGGAGCATGTCTACGCTAACCTCGAGACCGCAGCGGCCAAGGTAGACGCGATCTTCCTGGTGGATCCGAACAACCCCACCGGTTCTAGCCTGTTCGCCGAGGGGCCGGAAACCTTCATCGAGGTCGCGCGCTACTGCAAGGATCACGGCAAACTGCTGATCCTCGACTTCTGCTTCGCCGCTTTCATCAAGGCCTCCGGCGGTAGCCGCTATGACGCCTATGCGATCCTCGACGAGATCGGCACCCAATACATCATCATGGAAGACACCGGCAAGACCTGGCCGCTGCAGGACGCCAAGTGCGCCACCATCATGTCGAGCAAGGGCATCAATGCCGATATCTACAGTATCGTCACCAGCGTGCTGTTGAACGTCTCGCCGTTCATCCTCAACGTGGTGACCCAGTACATCCTCGACAGCAGCGAAGATGGTTTCGAGTCGGTGCGTTCGGTGCTGGACATCAACCGCCAGGTGGCGCGCAAGAGTCTGGAGGGAAGCTTCCTCAACTACCTGACGCCGATGGTGGATACCAGCGTGGCCTGGTTCGAAATTACCCGTGAGGGGGTAAGCGCCGATGACCTGCAGGCCTACCTGATGGACTACGACGTCTACGTGCTGCCGGGTAAATACTTCTACTGGAGCCAGCCTGAAGCCGGGCAGAAGTACATCCGCCTGGCCCTGGCGCGCAAGCCGGAAGAGTTCCGGCAGGCGGTCGAGACCATCGCCCGGGCACTGGAGAACTACAATGGCTGAGGCACTCTTGCCGGTGATCGATGCCACCGTCTTCATGGGCATGCATCACGCCGATCCGCAGTTGCGGGCCAAGTCGCTGGGGTTCTTCAGCCACTTCTATCAGCAGCAGGTGCAGATGAACTACGGCCAGATCGGCATCTGCGATGCCATTATCTGGAAGAAGAGCCGGCACCTGCAGGATGTCTACTACCCGTTCATGGATGTGCTGCACACCGACATGGACATCCGGCGCCAGGGCTACTGCAATGCCGTGCTGCAACGTGCCACCCGGGAGCCGGCATGGTCGCACCTGAGCGTCGAGAAGAAGCTGCTCGCCGCTCAGGTGGTGGAGTACGGCCAACCGCTGTACACCCACGACCCGGAGCTGCGTGACCTGGCAGCCCTGCAACCCTACCTGCAGCCATTCCCCCAGCCGGTCTCCGGACCGGCTTTCCCGGAATTCCTGCAGGGGTTGTTCGAACAGTCGAAGGAAATGCTGATCGAGCAGGAGGATTTCCATGATGTCGGCTAAGAGCATCTTCGTGCCCCTGATTTCGCCGCTGGATGAGCAGTCGCGGATCTGTGAAACCAGCGTGCGCCAGTTGCTGCATGGCTCGCGGCCCTATGTCGATGGCTACATCCCTTGCCTGACTTCAGGCGAGGGCTGGCGCCTGGGCCGGCGGGACTGGCAACGCATGCTGGAACTGACCCTGGCTCACGCCCGGGACCGTACGGTGATCGCTGGTATCGAGCGCGGCACCACCGCCGAGGTCCTGGAATATGCCCGGCTGGCCCAGAAACTGGGGGCGCACGGGGTCATGTTCACTTCGCCGTTCGCCAAGGGCACTACCCAGGAAGAGATCATCGAGCATTATCGTGCTGTCCATGACGCCACGTCGCTGGATATCTTCATCTACAACGAGTCCGCGTTGTCGGGGAACGAGAAGAGCTTCGAGACCCTGATGACCATCGCTCGCCTGCCGCGGGTGATCGGCATCAAGGACTCGCCGTCGCAGCCGCGAACCCAGCAGCAAATCCAGCAGTTGCGAGCCGAGGGCCTGGATTATTTCATCGGCTGGGAGATGTCCCTGGCGCGCGACTTGGAGTCCGATGGCAACGTGGTGTCCCTGGCCAACCTGGAGCCGGCGTTGTGCCGTCTGGCCATCGGCGCGCGCCAGCAGGTGGTGGCGCAGTGGGTGGAGACACTCAATGGCTACTTCGATCTGGGCGCCGACGACTGGTACGCACAGGTGAAAAAGGAACTCAAGGCCCGGGGTGTCATCACCACTGACCGGGTGCTGGCAGAAGAGGGAGGAGCGTGATGAACGATCTTCAGAAGGAACTGTTTCTGGCCAATCGTTCCTGCATCAAGCATCTCAAGCCGCTTGACCGCCGGATCGCCGAATTCGAGCACGATTGGATTTTCTCCACCATCGACAAGACCCTCACCGCCGAGGTGCCACGCGACCTGGCCAGCCTGCGCCAGCAATTGGCCGACCTGGTGGAGCAGGATCGCAGCGAAGTACCGCCCAGCGCGGTGTATGTTGCCGAACAGATGACCCTCGATGAGTTCCGGATCCTGGTCCAGGAATTCGCCCTCGATGGCCTGACCGAGGCCCAGGTGTTCTACCACCTGATGCCGCGGTTGAGCCTGGAGGCGCAGATGCCGATGCTGCGGATGATGATCGATGAGTTCGGCTCGGGAAATATCAAGCGCTCCCATACCACCTTGTACATGGATTTGCTCAAGGAACTGGAGATGCCCACCGACCTGCCGTTCTACATCGAGGCCAACTCCTCGGCAGGTTATTCGTTCCCCAACATGTTCTGCTGGCTGACCATGCGTGCCGACGATCCCTCGTATTTCGCCGGGGTGATCACCTACTTCGAGACCGTGGTGCCGTTTTTCTTCGAGTGCTACACCGCGATTTGCGATCGCCTGAAGATCAAGGCCCACACCTACTACTCGGAGCACGTGCACATCGACGTGTACCACGCCATCGAAGGCCAGCGCCTGCTCAAGGCCATGGACGTGGCGGGGGACCTGGATCCGGTCAAGGCCTGGCAGGGCATCTGCATGGGCCGCGACATCACCAACGCAGCGTTCGACGCCGCAGTGGAAAAGGCCCGGCGCCTCAAGCATTTCAATCGGGAGAAGGTCGTTGAGCGAGCTATCTGAGTTCCATCGCCCCGGCACCTTCACCGTCGAGATCGACAACCAGCAGTACGAGGTGCCCCATACCTGCCCACACCGTCAGGGTTGGCTGGTCCACGGCAACATCAACGAACAGCGCAAGAGCATTACCTGTCCCTTGCACTTCTCGGTGTTCAGCCTGGAAACCGGTGAACAGCTCAGCGGTCCACCCTGCGGACGCTTGGAGGTCAAGCGCGTGGCGTCCTGACGAAAGGCCGTTTCGCATCCGCTGATCCTGCCGCACGACTTTCGGGTCGTGCGGCAGTCGCGTTTGTGGAACCGGGAAAGACCGGGATTTTTCTACAGACGAAAAAAAAGACCTTGGAATCCAAGGTCTTTTTTGATTTTGGTGCCCCGAGGGAGACTCGAACTCCCACTCCTTTCGAAAACGGATTTTGAATCCGCCGCGTCTACCAATTCCGCCATCAGGGCTCAATGGCGGCGAAGTATAGAGAGGCGGAAACCTTTGGTCAATCGGCTTTCATGGTCAATTTTTGCTGATTCCGCTAAACTTTCCGGCCCTGCTAGACGAACCCCATCATGCGCGTTGCTGACTTTACTTTCGAGCTTCCCGATTCGCTGATCGCCCGCCACCCGTTGGCCGAGCGTCGCGGTAGTCGCCTGCTGACCCTGGATGGGCCAACCGGCGCCCTGGCCCACCGTCAATTCACCGATTTGCTCGAGCATCTGCGCCCGGGCGATCTGATGGTGTTCAACAATACCCGGGTGATCCCGGCGCGCCTGTTTGGCCAGAAGGCTTCCGGCGGCAAGCTGGAGATTCTTGTCGAGCGAGTGCTGGACAGTCACCGCGTGCTGGCCCATGTGCGTTCCAGCAAGTCGCCCAAGCCGGGTTCGACCATTCTGGTCGACGGTGGTGGCGAGGCACGTATGCTGGCCCGCCACGACACCTTGTTCGAGCTGGAATTCACCGAGGAGGTGCTGCCGCTGCTGGATCGGGTTGGGCACATGCCGTTGCCTCCTTATATAGACCGTCCGGATGAAAGCGCGGACCGCGAGCGTTACCAGACTGTCTATGCCCAGCGCTTGGGCGCAGTAGCGGCGCCGACCGCGGGGCTGCACTTCGACCAGCCGCTGTTGCAAGCCATCGCCGCCAAGGGCGTGGAGACCGCCTTCGTGACCCTGCATGTGGGGGCTGGGACCTTCCAGCCGGTGCGGGTGGAGCGCATCGAAGATCACCATATGCATCACGAGTGGCTGGAAGTCGGCCAGGACGTGGTGGATGCCGTGGCCGCGTGCCGGGCCCGTGGCGGTCGGGTGGTCGCGGTAGGCACCACCAGCGTACGCTCCCTGGAAAGCGCTGCCCGTGATGGCGTGCTCAAGCCGTTCAGCGGTGACACCGACATCTTCATCTACCCGGGCCGGCCGTTCCATGTGGTCGATGCCCTGGTGACCAATTTCCACCTGCCGGAATCCACGCTGTTGATGCTGGTTTCGGCCTTCGCCGGTTATCCCGAGACCATGGCTGCCTATCGTGCGGCGGTCGAGCATGGATACCGCTTCTTCAGCTACGGTGATGCGATGTTCATCACCCGTAATCCTGCGCCAACCGCTCCCAAGGACCTGGCCCCCGAGGAAACTGTATGAGTCGCACCTGTCGTATGTCCTTCGAGCTCCTGGCCACTGATGGCAAGGCGCGTCGCGGTCGCCTGACCTTCCCCCGCGGTACGGTGGAAACTCCGGCCTTCATGCCGGTGGGTACCTATGGCACGGTCAAGGGCATGCTGCCGCGGGATATCGAGGCCATCGGCGCCGAGATCATCCTGGGCAATACCTTCCACCTGTGGCTGCGTCCGGGCACCGAAGTGATCAAGGCCCATGGCGACCTGCATGACTTCATGCAGTGGAAAGGGCCGATCCTTACCGACTCCGGTGGCTTCCAGGTGTTCAGCCTGGGCGCCATGCGCAAGATCAAGGAAGAGGGCGTGACCTTCGCCTCGCCGGTGGACGGCGCCAAGGTGTTCATGGGGCCGGAAGAGTCGATGCAGGTACAGCGCGACCTGGGTTCGGACATCGTGATGATCTTCGACGAATGCACGCCGTACCCGGCCGACGAGGACGTGGCGCGGATCTCCATGGAGCTGTCCCTGCGCTGGGCCCAGCGCTCGAAGAACGCCCACGGCGACAACACCGCGGCGCTGTTCGGTATTGTCCAGGGCGGCATGCACCAGGACTTGCGCATGCGTTCCCTGGAAGGCCTGGACAAGATCGGCTTCGACGGCCTGGCCATCGGCGGCCTGTCGGTGGGCGAGCCCAAGCATGAAATGATCAAGGTCCTGGACTACCTGCCAGGCCAGATGCCAGCCGACAAACCTCGTTACCTTATGGGAGTTGGCAAGCCGGAGGATCTGGTTGAGGGTGTGCGCCGCGGTGTGGACATGTTCGATTGCGTGATGCCAACCCGCAATGCCCGCAATGGGCATCTGTTCATCGACACCGGCGTGCTGAAGATCCGTAACGCGTTCCATCGCCATGATGATTCGCCGCTGGATCCAACCTGTGATTGCTATACCTGCCAGAACTTCTCCCGTGCCTATCTGCACCACTTGGACAAGTGCGGGGAAATGCTCGGAAGTATGCTCAATACCATCCATAATTTGCGCCATTACCAGCGCCTTATGGCTGGTTTGCGCGAGGCTATTCAACAAGGTACATTGGCCGCCTTTGTCGATTCCTTCTATGCCAAGCGCGGATTGCCCGTGCCGCCTTTGGATTGATTTCCAGAAGCGTCAGATACTAATTTTGCAACTATCGGAGTGCTAAATGAGCTTTTTGATCCCTGCCGCGTATGCGGATGCCGCCGCACCTGCTGCTGCCGGTCCTGCTGGCACTGGTTTCGAGTGGATTTTTCTGGTGGGTTTCCTGGTCATCTTCTACCTGATGATCTGGCGTCCACAGGCCAAGCGCGCCAAAGAGCAGAAGAACCTGCTGAGCAGCTTGCAGAAAGGCGATGAAGTTGTGACCACTGGTGGTATCGCCGGCAAGATCAACAAAGTGACCGACGACTTCGTGGTTCTGGAAGTGTCGGACTCGGTTGAGCTGAAGTTCCAGAAGGGCGCGATCGCGGCCACGCTGCCAAAAGGCACGCTGAAAGCGATCTAAGTTTCATCTTTTACCAATCGACGGGGCGCGCAAGGCGCCCCGCGTCATAACGGGCGGCGTGATGCTGAACAAATATCCTCTATGGAAGTACCTACTGATCCTGGCGGTGCTGGCGATCGGTTTTATTTATTCCGCTCCCAATCTATATCCTGATGATCCGGCCATTCAGGTCAGCGGCGCGAGCACTGCGCTGCAGGTCACTCAGGCGGATCTGGATCGTGCGAGCAAGGCGCTCACCGACGCCGGCATCAACGTCAAGGCCTCTTCCGTTGCCGCCAACGGCAAGGGCGGCCTGCTGCGCTTGATCAACAAGGAAGACCAACTCCCGGCCAAGGATGTAGTGCGCAAGGCGCTGGGCGATGATTTCGTGGTGGCGTTGAACCTGGCGCAAACCACTCCGCAGTGGCTGCGCAACCTGGGCGCGCACCCGATGAAACTGGGCCTGGACCTTTCCGGTGGTGTGCACTTCCTGTTGGAAGTGGACATGGAGAAAGCCCTCGACGCGCGCTTGAAAGTCTATGAAGGCGACGTCAAGAGCCTGCTGCGCAAAGAGCGACTGCGCTATCGCAGCCTGCCCCAGCTCAATGGCGCCATCCAGCTGGGCTTCAGCGACGAAGACAGCCGTGAACAGGCTCGTGCGCTGATCCGCAAGAATTTCAATGATTTCGACATCGTGCCAGCCGACCTCAACGGTCAGGCGGTGCTGCGTCTGGCGATGACCCCGGCCAAGCTGGCGGAAATCCGCGAATACTCCATCAAGCAGAACTTGACCACCGTGCGTAACCGGGTCAACGAACTGGGTGTGGCCGAGCCTCTGGTCCAGCGCCAGGGCGCCAACCGGATCGTGGTCGAGCTGCCGGGCGTGCAGGACACCGCCGAAGCCAAGCGGATCCTGGGCAAGACGGCCAACCTCGAGTTCCGCCTGGCCGCCGAGCCGGGTGCCACCAAGGCCACTTCCGAGTCCTTCGAATTCCGTGAGGGCAACCGTCCTCCTGCGCTGATCGAGCGCGGCCTGATCATCACCGGTGATCAGGTGACCGATGCCCAGGCCAGTTACGACGAACACGGTCGTCCTCAAGTGAACATCAAGCTCGATGGCCATGGCGGCGAGTTGATGAACCGTTCGACCCGCAACAACGTCGGTCGCGGCATGGCGGTGATCTTCATCGAGCAGAAGCCGATCACCACCTACGCCAAGCAAGTGGTGGATGGCGTCGAGAAAGACGTGCCAGTGCAGTCTTTCAAGGAAGAGAAGAAGATCATCAGCCTGGCGACCATCCAGTCGCCACTGGGCAGCCAGTTCCGCATCACCGGCCTGAACGGCCAGGGCGAGTCCTCGGAGCTGGCATTGCTGCTGCGTGCCGGTGGTCTGGCGGCGCCGATGTATTTCGCCGAAGAGCGCACAATCGGTCCTAGTCTGGGTGCCGACAACATCACCAAGGGTATCGATGCCTCGCTGTGGGGCATGTTGTTCGTGTCGCTGTTCATCATCGCCATCTATCGCTTCTTCGGCTTGATCGCCACTGTAGCGCTGGCGTTGAACATGGTGCTGCTGCTGGCCCTGATGTCCCTGCTGGGGGCAACGCTGACCCTGCCGGGTATCGCCGGTATCGTGTTGACCATGGGTATGGCGGTGGACGCCAACGTGCTGATCTTCTCGCGGATCCGTGAGGAAATCGCCGCGGGCATGACCGTACAGCGGGCGATCAACGAAGGCTTCGGCCGGGCATTCACGGCGATCCTGGACTCCAACCTGACCACATTGCTGGTGGGCGGCATTCTTTTCGCCATGGGTACCGGTCCGGTCAAGGGTTTTGCGGTGACCATGTCCCTCGGGATCTTTACCTCGATGTTCACGGCCATCTGGCTGACCCGCGCGATGGTCAACCTGATCTTCGGCGGTCGTGACTTCAAGAAGTTGTGGATTTAAGGGGCTGCCATGTTACGTACTATCAACTTCATGGGCGTGCGCAACGTTGCGTTCGGCCTGACTCTGCTCCTGACCGTTCTGGCGTTGTTCAGCTGGTTCCACAAGGGTTTGAACTACGGCCTGGACTTCACTGGCGGTACGCTCATCGAGCTGACCTACGAGCGTCCGGCGGATGTGATGAAGGTGCGTTCGCAGTTGAACGAAGCCGGTTATCACGAAGCGATCGTGCAGAGCTTCGGTGCGACCACTGACCTGCTGGTGCGGATGCCGGGTGAAGACCCGCAACTGGGCCACCAGGTGGCCGCTGCGTTGCAGAAGGTTGGCGGTGACAACCCGGCGCAGGTCAAGCGAGTCGAGTTCGTCGGTCCCCAGGTGGGTGAAGAGCTGCGTGACCAGGGCGGCCTCGGCATGCTCATGGCCTTGGGCGGCATCCTCATCTACCTGGCTTTCCGCTTCCAGTGGAAGTTCGCGGTGGGCGCCATCGTCTCGCTGATCCACGACGTGGTGGTGACCGTGGGTATCCTGTCGTTCTTCCAGATCACCTTCGACCTGACGGTGCTGGCGGCGGTGCTGGCGATCATCGGCTACTCGCTCAACGACACCATCGTGGTATTCGACCGGGTGCGCGAGAACTTCCGTGTGCTGCGCAAGGCCAGCTTGATCGAGAACATCAACATCTCGACCACCCAGACCCTGTTGCGGACCATGGCGACCTCGATCTCCACTTTGCTGGCGATCATTGCCCTGTTGTTCTTTGGCGGCGATAACCTGCACGGCTTCTCCATTGCCCTGTTCGTCGGCGTGTTGGCGGGTACCTACTCGTCGATCTATATCGCCAACGTGGTGCTGATCTGGTTGAAGCTGAGCAGCGAGGACCTGATTCCCGCAGCCAATACCGACAAGGAAGTGGACGACCGGCCGTGAGGACCTGACCTCTCCCGGTTGTCAGCTAAAAAGGCGCGAATGTTGAACTCGCGCCTTTTTTTTTGCTCCAAGGCTGGGAGAAGCGCGGGTTATGACCCGTATGTATGGTCAGGAGGTTCACGTGAACAAGTCGTTGCTGGTTGGTGCGGTATTGGGTGCTGTCGGTGTCACCGCCGGGGGTGCTGTGGCCACCTACAGCCTGGTTAAAAGCGGCCCTGAGTATGCGCAAGTACTGGCGGTGCAGCCGGTCAAACAACAGATCAAGACTCCTCGTGAAGTCTGCAAGGACGTTGCCGTGACTCGGCAGCGCCCGGTCAAGGACGAGCATCAGATTCTGGGTACGGTGGCCGGTGCGGTGGGTGGCGGGCTGCTGGGCAGCATGATCGGCAGTGGTAATGGCCGCAAGCTCGCTACCGTGGCCGGTGCGGTGGGTGGCGGTTATGCGGGTAACAAGGTGCAGGAGGGCATGCAGGAGCGTGACACCTACACCACGACGCAGACTCGCTGCAATACGGTCAATGACATCAGCGAAAAGGTCGTGGGTTATGACGTGAAGTACGACCTGGGTGGCAAGCAGGGCCAGGTGCGGATGGATCGTGATCCGGGCAACCAGATCCCGGTGGACAAGGAAGGTCGGCTGATCCTTGGTCAGAACCAGCCTGGTCAATAAGGTTTTGCACGTGAGCCGGTGGCTGCCGGCAACGTGAATCGCAGACATGAAAAAAGCACCCCGCGAGGTGCTTTTTTCATGTCGGTTGCTTAGCGTTTCAGCGAGGCTGGCAGGTGTGGCTGGATGGCGGTCAAGACAGCTTTGAAGCACTTGGTGTTGCCGGCTACCACGTGGCCTTTTTCCAGGAAATCGTGGCCGCCGGTGAAGTCGCTTACCAAGCCGCCGGCTTCCTGGATCAGCAGGGCGCCTGCCGCCATGTCCCATTCGGACAAGCCCGACTCCCAGAAGGCGTCGAAGCGACCGGCGGCAACATAGGCCAGGTCCAGGCTGGCGGAGCCGGCGCGGCGAATGCCGGCGGTTTGGCCGACCAGGGCGCGGAACATGCCCAGGTAGTTGTCCAGGTTGTCCATCTGGTCGTCGCGGAATGGGAAGCCGGTGCCAAGCAGGGCGCCGTCGAGGCTGGTGCGGCCGCTGACCCGCAGGCGCCGACCGTTGAGCTGGGCGCCACGACCGCGGCTGGCGGTGAATTCTTCCTGGCGAACCGGATCCAGGACCACGGCATGTTCCAGGCGACCACGGTATTTGCAGGCGATGCTTACGGCGAAGTGGGGGATGCCACGCAGGAAGTTGGTGGTGCCATCCAGTGGATCGATGATCCACAGGTATTCTTCGCCTTCGATCCCGTTGCCGGCATGCAGGCCGGTTTCTTCGCCCATGATCGAGTGATTCGGGTAGGCCTTGCGCAGCGCGTCGATGATCTTCTGCTCAGCGGCGCGATCGACTTCGGACACGTAGTCCTTGGCGTCTTTTTCATCGACCTTGATGGTATCCAGGCGCTCGATGGAGCGGAAAATCAGTTCACTGGCGCTGCGGGCGGCGCGCAGCGCGATATTCAGCATTGGCTGCATGGATAGGTCACCTAAGGTTGTTAAAGAAAGCCGGGCATTCTAGCAGAAAACTTTTGCAGATGAAGTTCGGCGTTCGCTTTGATTGCATCTGCCCGTCGTATGGCGTTTGTGGGTGGTGCTGGGTTGCGGGTGAGTTGCCGGGAGTGACGGGTGGTTATTTTTAAGGCAACAGCGCGGCCCGTTCTGTAAGATTTGCTCCCCTTTCCCGTGTCCGAGGGTGCTTCCCTTGCTGCAGAACATTCGTGTCGTCCTGGTCAACACCAGTCATCCCGGCAATATCGGTGGGGCTGCGCGCGCCATGAAGAACATGGGGCTGTCGCGCCTGATGCTGGTAGAGCCCCGGGTATTTCCTTCCTCTGAGGCGGATGCGCGGGCATCCGGCGCCACCGATATCCTGGAGGATGCCCAGGTGGTCGCCACGCTTGAGGAGGCCCTGGCCGGTTGCACCCTGGTGTTCGGTACCAGTGCCCGTGAGCGGAGCATTCCCTGGCCGTTGCTCGATCCTCGCCAGTCGGGGGTAAAAGTCGTGGAGCAGGCGCAGCAGGGGGCGCAGATAGCCCTGGTGTTCGGGCGTGAAGATTCCGGCCTGACCAACGACGAACTGCAACGATGTCATTTTCACGTGCATATCCCGTCGGATCCGGCGTTCAGTTCTCTGAACCTGGCAACGGCGGTGCAAGTGCTGGCCTATGAGGTGCGCATGTCCTGGCTGGCGGCGCAAGGTCGGTCGGGTGCTGTGCGCAAGGATGAAGCGGTTTCGTCCAGCGATGAGCTGGCGACCATGGATGAGCTGGAGCGATTCTATGAGCATCTGCAGCAGGCGTTGGTGGAGATCGACTTCCTCGATCCGCAAAAGCCCCGGCACTTGATGGCGCGCTTGCGTCGGCTGTACGGTCGTAGCTCGGTCACCCGAGCGGAAATGAACATATTGCGCGGCATTCTCACGGAAACCCAGAAAGCGGCCCGTGGGGAGCTGCAGAAGCGGAAGGATCAGTGATGTTCGAGCGTCTGCGTGAAGATATCCAGAGCGTATTCCATCGTGACCCGGCGGCGCGCAATGCCTTCGAGGTGCTGACCTGCTATCCGGGCATGCACGCGATCTGGATCCATCGTGTGTCCAGTGCTCTGTGGGGCATGGGTTGGAAATGGCTGGCGCGCCTGGTGTCGAACTTCGGGCGTTGGCTGACCGGGATCGAGATTCATCCAGGGGCCAAGGTGGGGCGCCGTTTCTTCATCGACCATGGCATGGGCATCGTCATCGGTGAAACGGCCGAGATTGGCGATGATGTGACGCTCTACCAGGGGGTGACCCTCGGTGGCACCAGCTGGAACAAGGGCAAGCGCCATCCGACCCTGGGCGATGGCGTAGTGGTTGGAGCGGGCGCCAAGGTGCTTGGCCCGTTCACTGTCGGCGCGGGCGCCAAAGTCGGCTCCAATGCGGTGGTGACCAAGGAAGTGCCGGCCGG